>JAUXFK010000259.1 GCA_030623035.1 Deltaproteobacteria bacterium
AAATATGGATTTCCCACCTAATGTTCATGCCGTCCTCTGGTTTGCTAATAAAGTATTGCCAAAGGTAAGAGAGGTTTTTCCCAATATTAAATTTTACATTGTTGGAAGAAACCCTTCTTCAGAAATAGAGCATCTTAAATATGATGAAAATATTATTGTTACCGGCTTTGTTAAAGATATTAGACCCTACTTTGATCAGGCAACGATTTATGTTTGCCCTATGGTTTCCGGTGCCGGAATTAAAACTAAATTATTAGAAGCCATGGCTATGGAGAAACCCATTGTGGCTTCATCGCTGAGTATACAGGGGATTCCTGATGCCGAAGATAAAAACTGCCTGCTGACAGCAAATACAGTTTCAGAATTTTCTGATAGGATTGCTGATCTTATGAATAGTAACATTTATCGGCAAGAACTTGGGTTGCAGGCTAGGAAGTTTGTTTTAAATAATTATAGCTGGAAAATGAGCGCTGACCTACTTGAAAAAATATATTGGGAAGCTATCCGCGAATTCAAGAATTAACGGTAAATTATGAGAGCAAACGCAGAACTTATTAAATCTTTATATCAGAATTATAGAATTGCCTCAGGTTATATCGACGAAAGATTTTCGAAACCCTTAGGGCGAGTTCAGCATAAAATCCAGGTGGGGTCGATTAATAATGCCATCCGTAGATACCAAATTGACAACATTCTTGAAGTCGCCTGTGGGCCAGCCAGGCTGGCATCAGATGTAAAGGGTTTTAAGAAGGGAATTGCAATCGACACGAGTGATCAGATGTTGGAGATTGCACGACGAAGGGTCAGAAACCCTGACAAATGGCGCTTTGTTAATGCTGATGCCTTCAATCTCAAACTGAACAGCCGTTTGCAGCTTATCTATTCATTTCGATTTATAAGACATTTTAAGACCACTGACAGGATGCGGCTTTATAAAGCATTCCATGGTCTTCTGGATAATCACGGAATCCTCATCTTCGATGCTCTCCATTATGAAAAGATTGCATTCATCCGCAATATAGAGAACAGGGGGCAAGAAAAAATTTATGATAAAATCTATCTGGATAAAAAAGCATTAGAAAACGAAATATACACAGCAGGATATGAAATCTTGGAATTGAAGGGGGTAATTCATCATTTTTACGCACAGGCAGTCATTTCTCGAATCTCAAATAAATTGAAAATAGACATGATAGGAATTAGGGCAATTTATTCTATAGAACGGATTCCCTTGGGACGTCCCCTTGAGTGGATCGTTATATGTAGAAAGAGATAACCATGAGCAGGATTGTTTATTTTACCAATGGGTATCTGCCTGATCGGGAGGGCGTATCAAAGGAATTGCTTGTTCTGCACAATCATTTCAGTAAAAAGTTTCGGTGTGAGACCTATCTGCATAATTTGGCCGATCGATGGCAGCTGAGCTTGGGAAGGGGGTTTGTTTCTTATCCTGACAGGTTGCTTCCGATTGGTTATCCCTTGCTAAAATATCTTGAAAGAAAAGCAGACTTGATCCATATCTACGGCTCTCTGACAGGCCGACTTTATCTCAGACTCATCAAGAAACGTCCCTGCATACTTACGAGCGCGTCGGCCCTTATTACAGAACGACTCGAGCAATGTGCCCCTGCATGGACATCTTTAGAGGCCATCGTTGTTGAATCAGAACGAGACAGCAAAACTTTACGGGAGATAGGGGTTGATTCTAAAAAAGTTTTTCTTATTTATCCAGGTGTGCCGACACACAATATTCCTGCCCCCCCGATGGATACACCATTTACTATCCTTTTTGCGTCATCTCCAATAGCAAAAGACCCGGACAGTTTGAACCGCCGGGGTGTATCCTTATTGATACAGGCGGCAAAGAGATTAGCGGATTGTCAATTTATCTTTTTGTGGAGGGGAAGGCACACGGAAACGCTTGATCTGATGCTGTCCAGGGCAGGTACCGATAACATAAAGGTAATTGACAAAATTATACCCAATATAGATGACGTACTTACGGATGTTCATTGCACCATATTATCTCCAGAGGATTGGGATGAATGCAAACCATGTCCTAATTCTCTGATTGAAACGCTCGCTTGTGGAAGACCGGTGTTAGCTTCAAATCGGGTGGGGATTTCAAATCTGATAGAGCTTGAACGCTGTGGGATCACCTTTTCACCGGACCCTGCTGAGGTTCAGGATGCAATCCTCAAACTACGAAACAACTATGAAATTTACAGGAAGAACGCTCTTCCCACAGCCCGGAGGTATTTTTCTGTAGAAGAATTTGTGGGGGCATATGTAGATTTATACAAAAAATTGGGGATTAAAGAGCAATGAAGATATCTCCGAGGTACGCTATGCCTCATAGGCCCAAAATACTGTATCTTATGGCAGGGGATCCATTAATATTTGGGGGAGGCAAGCGAGTTTTCATGCAACTTATGACATACCTCAACAAAGAGGAATTCCAGTTCTATTCTTGTTGTGCATTTGATGAAGAGCAAGAGGATTTTTTGAGCAAACAAGGAGGAACAATCGTCCATATCGATATTCAATGTGGTGGATTCCGGCATTCCATAAAAAAACTGGTTGATTTACTTAGAGAAGAAAAAATTGACATCATACACAGTCAGGGCGCAAGAGCGGATTTTTATGCCAGAGTCGCTACCAAGTTAACAAGACAGAAGACAAAAATTGTGAACACGGTAGCCGTGCTTGTGGAGGGATATGATGTGGGCATTTTGAGAAAAAGAATTTATTGCAGCCTAGACGGTTTTACCGAAAGGTGCGTAGATAAATTTATTGTAGTTTCGGAGGCCTTAAGACAAAAATTAATTGTAACTCACTGCATTCCTAACCAAAAGGTAGTCACAATATATAATGGGATTGAGCTACGAGAATATCGAACTCACGATTCTGATAAATCTTATGAGGAGACAAGGAAGGAATTCGGAATTAATAACGAGGTATTTGTTATAGGGGCCATTGGTCGACTGGTCTGGGAAAAGGGATTTGAATATTTAATTGAGTCCATTCCGGCAATTATAAAGACCTTTCCTAATGCGAAAATATTAATTGTTGGGGATGGGTCGTTAAGGGAAAGACTTGAAGCTTTGAGCGAA
>JAUXFK010000094.1 GCA_030623035.1 Deltaproteobacteria bacterium
GGCTGAATTTAATAGCTGGATGCTGTTCTTTCTTTATGCTCTCTTAGATGCGAGTTCTGCACGGGTTAAAATTTGATTGCCGTTGAAGCTTGGCCAGTGCTTTCTGTTTCATAAGGCTAAAATAATACGATCCTTTTTGTTTCCGAATGGACACCGGTTAGAATCGTCAAATTTGTGACGATTAACATTCAAAATTTGACAGGACTGTACGATATTTTTCCCCTTCAAAAATCATCAAGTTGTCTTATGGCTTAGAGTTAATATCATTTCATCAAGCCTGTTCACCTTCCTTATATCAAAACAAACCTCTGGCATGCTTTTTGCTACTCTTTATAAGAATTAACAGAACCATTTATGTCTAAATACCGGATTCAACATCCACTAAAATCTGCCGATGAATAAAGTTATTCATAGATGAGTTACCTAATAGTCTGAAAAGATGAAAAATCTGATATGAGGTCATCCATTGTTAGGCAATACAAACACGTCAAGAGAAATGACAAATATTCCCAATGAAAAGATGAATAAGTCGCCAAAGGCAGATAGAATTAAAAAGAAAAACCCTCCCAGAATAATAGCAGTGACCAGTGGCAAAGGCGGAGTAGGTAAAACCAGTATCGTTGCCAATCTGGCCTTTGCATTAACTCAAATAGGAAAATCAGTAATGATACTCGATGCAGACTTGGGGCTGGGAAATCTCGATATTCTATTGGGCCTTACCCCAAAATTCAATTTAAACCACGTACTTACCGGAGAGAAGTGTGTCTCTGATATCACTGTTAAAGGACCGGGAATGATGCAAATCATTCCAGCCAGTTCTGGCATACAAAGATTAGCAGAGTTAAGTAAAGAACAGAAGCTTCATTTTTTAACAGAACTTTCAGTTCTCGATCAGTGTATTGATGTTTTTCTTATAGATACTGCGGCGGGTATTTCATCTAATGTAATATACTTTAATGTTGCTGCTCAGGAAATTATGGTGGTTGCGACTCCTGAGCCTACTTCTCTAACAGATTCATATGCATTAATGAAGGTACTTTCAAAAGAATATTCAGAAAAACGTTTCAATTTGCTTGTAAATTGTGCCCTCAATGCCAAGGATGCCATGACAGCTTTTAAGAAGCTGAGTTTAGTCACGGAACGTTATTTGGATATATCCCTGGATTACCTTGGATATATATTGCTGGATGAAAATGTCCCTAAAGCAGTAAGACAGCAGATGGTGTTAGGAGAGGCATTTCCAAATTCTCATGCGAACAAGTGTTTTAATACGTTAGCCCAGAGGATATGTGAATTTCCGGTCTCAGGAGACAATAAAGGTAATATCCATTTTTTTTGGAAACATGTCCTTCAGTACGATTGATTCGCTGGCTCTTCAATGACTTTTAATTCAAAAACCTGATGTGATGTTATGAAAAAATTTATAATGAGTGGCGCTTTAAAACAGTGGGAGGACGGCTCACGAAAGATTGATCCTTTATTAAGGGAACAACTGATACAGGAATGCGCCCCCTTGATAAAGTATATTGCAGGCCGAATTGCATTCCGTTTACCACCGAATATAGATATCGATGATCTTATAACTTCGGGGATAATTGGTCTGATCGATGCCATAGATAAGTTTGATCCCCAAAGGGGTGTTAAATTCAGGACATATGCAGAATTTAGAATTAGAGGGGCGATGTTAGATGAACTGAGATCTTTAGATATGACGCCCAGATCAATTCGATATAATGCCCGTAAGTTGGAGGAGGCACACACAGAACTCGAACATAAGCTAGGCAGAGCACCATCGAATGAGGAGGTGGCTGAAAGGTTAGGTATGAAAGTCGAAAAAATCCATAAAATCATAAATCAGGCGAATGGCGTTAGCTTCATCAGTTTTGAGGAACTGGGATATTCTTTCGAAGACGGGAAAGAGAGGGATATAGACACCCTTCTCAATGAATACTTACTGGACCCTTCTTTACGGTTAAGAATAAAAGAGATTAAAGAGACAGTTGCCGAAGTCATCAATGAATTGGACGAGAAACAGCGTTTAGTAATTACCCTTTATTATTATGAAGAGCTTACTATGAAAGAGGTCGGTATGGTTCTAGGCGTCACAGAATCAAGGGTGTCTCAACTCCATGGCCATGCCTTAAACCAATTAAGAAAGAAATTTAAGGCTCAATAATAGTGAATAAAAATTACTTCCTTTCTTTTCTCTAAATATTTTCTTCCTTACATATCATTAGACCGTTAGACCGATAGTATCTCAATAAAACCCATAGTCTGTTTCTGAATTGTCAACACCAAAAAGACAAAAGGTCTAAGCAAGATTTTCATGCGGCTAACTTCGATTCTGTTTGACGATTTTTGTTTAGTCGGTTGAGTCGTGCCAACTTTTTTCTCTGGGCTCTGGCGGTTAGAATTTTTACATCCTCTCCAGAGTGTTTTTGTTCTGGAGTGACATAACCAATGCTGCCATGATAGCGTACAGTATTGTAAATACCTATAAATTGATAAATAATTTCTTTGAGTTGATCAAAGCTAACATAATTTTTGTACTTAAGCTCATCATGCTTCAGTATGCGGAACCAGGATTCGATCCAGGCATTATCCGCAGGGGTTTGATATCGGGCAAAAAGCTATTTTATGCCAAGGTCTTTGAAAAATTGTTTAGCGGTCTCCCTCGCCATCTGTACACCGTGATCTGACAGTGCTGTTGGCATTTGAGAAGTCCCCACTACATCCAAGATCCCTTCATTGACCAATGCATTATCCCATGCTTTCTTCATGGATTCAACCCTGGCATTAAAACCCAAGTGCCATCCTACAATCTTACGGCTAAAAACATCTATGATGGCGAACACGTAAACAAACGTAGGGCCTAATGGAATGTATGTTAAATCCCAGCTCCATATCTGGTTAGGCACTTCAGGTTTTTCCTGTGGTGTCTTAGGCGTCCTTTGACGATTTTCCATCAAATGTTCTTGTTTCATGACCCGATAGAAACTGGAAGCGTCGGCTTCCACCTCACCGTTCTCCGAGGCGACTACGGCAAGTTGTCTATGGGAAAGGTCCAGGTACTTATTGTCTTTGGCTAACCCAAGTTATAAAATTGCTATTTATGGATGGGTATCAACTAACTAAATATAACCAAAATTGCTTAAGTTATACTTGGTTTCTGCCGACAACAGAATTAAAAGTATTTTCGATATTTTTTACAATTGGATTGGGTGATGAAGAACTTCGATAAAGAAAATATTATATACTTAGAAGACTATCTCCAAAATACCGATAAAAAACTTGGGCCTCAGGAGTACCCTCCTATAATAAAGACCCCTAAATGGAAAGAAAAGGCTCAGCTCTTTATCAAACCTGAGGATATACAAAAGGTAAGGAGTTTTTTGGATTATGTCTCTGAAATTCGTATGGATAAAGTGATTCAAATCAAGCAGTCCATTGAAAATGAGACTTACTATATAGATGCAGAAAAGGTTGCAGGTAAGTTAGTGATGGAATCTCTACTATATGAAGCCCTATAAGTTCCCCATTCGCAATTCTCCCAACTATAATACAACTTCAACATGAAAAACAGGCATCTACTATGCCCCAAACTTTGAGAGACGACCCGCATTAGCAAGTGCAATTGTCATTAGGTTATAAGAAGGTTGTCTCCCTAAACCCCCTTGAATACAGCTTATCTCATCAAATCTTGTAACCTGATCAACTCGACAGAATTTAGAGTTTAATATTACTGGAAGAGGATGCCAGCTATGCCCGGCCAACCTGGCAGGTGTAGAATGGTCTCCGGTTACTACAAGTACATCAGGATTTAGTTCTGTTATTCGTGGTAAAAATTCATCCACTTCTTCTATCACCTTAACCTTGGCATCAAAATCCCCATCCTCACCTCTGGAATCTGTCTGCTTAATGTGAAGATAGAAGAAATCATAATTATTATACTGCTCTTTTAATGCCTTAAATTCATCTTCAATAGTTATTAAAGATGGGATAACTGCCATTCCAAGCAATCGAGCTATCCCTTTATACATAGGATAAGTGGCTATAGCCAAGGACTTTAAGCCAAACCTCTTTTCCATAGAAGGGTAGACTCTATGCTTGGCAAATCCTCTGAGTAAAATCATGTTGGCCTTCTTCTCATCCGCCAGGATTGATCTGGCCTGAGACAAAAAGTCTGAGACCAATTTTGCCGTTGTCTCAGATTCATGGTTTATGGCCTTGGGCTTGAGGGGGAATAATCCAACCTTTTGTGGATCTGTATCTTCTATATCTCCTTCTAAACCTTCACCTCTAAATGCCAATACTGCCCGATGTTCCTTCACAGGTTCAACAAAAAACTCTATATTGGGTTTAAGCTTGATATTGTCCCTCAGTTTTGCACATATCCTTTCGTTATCAGAGGTGGTTATCCGTCCGGCTCTCCTATCTATGATCCTTCCTTCTCTGTCTATGGTAGCAAAATTTATGCGAGCGACTACATCTTTGGATGTTAATGGGAAATCGATCCCTGAAGCTTCTAAAATCCCCCTTCCAATATTGCTTCCCAGGGGATCATATCCGAATAAAGAAAAATGGGAAGGGCCGCTTCCAGGGGTTATCCCCGGGTCAATTGGATCCAACAAACCACAGATAGATTTTTCTGCCAGTTTATCCATGTTTGGCTTATGGGCAACTTGCAGTTCGGTACCTTCTTTACCCTCCAATGAAAGTCCACCGACTCCATCTAGGATCAGATAAACTATCTTGGTATCATTCTTTATTATCAGTTTTTCCAGTAGGCCTTCCGGTAACATTTATTTCTCATCTCCTCAATTCTTCTTTTCTACAAAAGCATACGCACTATGATTGTGAATACTCTCAAAATTCTCCACTTCTACACTGAACCATGTGATGTTTTGATCCGCATCTAATCTTTCAGCAATGTTTCTAACAACATCTTCAACAAACACAGGATTTGAATAAGCTTCTTCTGTAATGTATTTTTCATCAGATCTTTTTAGAAGGGAATAGACCTCACTGCTGGCTGATTCTTCTATATGCCTGATGATGTTTTCAATCCAGACAAATTTTCTAAAACGCAACTTAACGGATGCTTTACCTCTCTGACTATGAGCTCCACCTCGACTGATCTCTTTAGAGCATGGGCATAAGGTAGTGATAGGGACATTCACCTCTATATACATATCTCTCTCTTTCTCATGAGATGCACAAAACCTGCATGTGTATTCCATCAGGCTCTTTTCTTTGGAAACAGGGGCTTCTTTCTCTATAAAATACGGGAACTCCACCTCAAGATGAGCAGATTTGGCATCGAGTTTTTCTTTCATTTCGTCGAGGATGGTATAAAGTGTCTGGAGATTTATTCTTCCTCTGTATTCATTCAATATCTCTATAAACCGGCTCATATGTGTGCCCTTGAAATGATGGGGAAGGTTAACATACATATTAATGGTCGCTACTGTCTGTTGAGTTTTGTTTTTACGATCTAAAACGATTATAGGGTATTTTATGTTTTTAACACCGACTTTCTCAATCTCTATATTTCTATAGTCACTTTGATTCTGGATATCAATCATCTCTTCTTCCCTTGAAATATTCTTTATTTACTCTTCATAATATGATGCACATGAACTCTCGGATTCCCAGATATCCACTTTATGTATCGAAACATTACCATCATTTAGCTCACTTTTTAACTGATAAAATATATATGCAGCAATATTCTCAGATGATGGATTTACCTCAGGAAAGTAAGGAATTTCATTTAGATTCTTGTGATCCAGTTCATTGAAAATAATCTGGGTCTTTTGTTTCAGGATATGGAAATCTATTGAAAGACCGATATTGTCCAGTTTTCTAGCCTTAGCATAGACATCAACCCTGAAGTTATGCCCATGGAGATTTTCACATTTTCCCCCATATCCCCTTAGACTATGGGCAGCTGAAAATACTGATTTAATCATTACTTCATACACGACGATTTATCCCTCTTTCCGTTATTAGTAGTAAACGCCCAAATCAAGTAGACACCTGTTTAGTCGAAAAATTCTAATATCGAGACCCTAAACAAGCACAAAATTAGAATATGCTAAACTATGGATGTGGAAAGGTTTTGGATTCTGAATTTGAGTCATTTGAGGTTGTTCAGGAATTGTCTAAAACTCAAATACATCTCCTTGTTTTAAAATATGAATATTTTTATTTTCGAGTTTTTCCATGTCACTTTTTATTTCAGCAAGATGTTGGGGCTTCATATGAAATATAAGAATAGAAGAGTTGTAATCATCTAATTTATTCAATTGTTCTTTTAACATTGAAGGGGTGAGGTGACCACTGATCTCAGCCAGATAATGTAACCGATCTGGAAAAGATGTTTCTACAATTATTGCCTTTAGATTCGACAACCGATTTGCTTCTTCCCAAATCTCATCTGTAGGACCCGTATCACCTGTATACAAAATCGAGCTCTTTTCATCTTGGATTATATAACCAACAGCATCTATTGAGTGATTAACAGCAATAGCTCTAACAGTTAATCCATCGACACAAAAGTTCTCTTTTTTCCTTATTGATTTAACCTGCAATACAGGTTGCTCTGCACTGGGCAGAGAAGTAAAATCCGGCCATATTTTATTATTCAAGAGGTGGTATTTTATATCTCCAATAGTTTCTTGGGCGCTTATAACCTTTATTGATGTATTATTTTTTTCAACTATATTGTCAGCGATGAATACGATGTCCTTTATGTGGTCAAGATGCGAATGGGTAACCAGGATATTATTGATTTCGATCTGTTCTTCAACACTTAAGACAGATGTTACTGTTCCGGCGTCAAGGAGTAGAGAACAATTGATTAAAAATGACGTAGTATGAAAATCAAGTAATTCCGATCCATAACAACCAAGTACTCTTATCTTCATTTCTTCTCCCAACTAATCAGAAATGTCACCACTTTGATAAGATCTAATAAACGCCTTTACAACCTCTCCATCGAATTGTTCCCCTGAACCTCTTCTCAGATTATCAATAGCAGTTTCCCATTTAAGTGCCCTTCGATAAGGTCTATCAGTAGTCATTGCATCAAATGCATCTGCTACCGCAATTATCTTAGCAACTAACGGTATTTTATTACCACTTAAACCATCAGGATAGCCTTTACCGTCTAACCTCTCATGGTGATATCTCATGCCTGGTATTACATCCTTTAATTGGGTAACCTTTTCCATTATTTCTTGGCCCAGTATTGGATGTTTCTTCATTTCTTCGAATTCGTCTTTATCCAACTCTGATGGCTTCCTAAGAATCTTATCTTTAATCCCAATCTTTCCGATATCGTGTAAAATCGCCGAAATTTTTATACGCTCCTTCTCTTCATGATTCATATCAAGGTATTTTACAATGGACATGGAGTAATTTACAACCCTTTTGGTGTGACCTCCCGTATAAGGGTCTCTCTTTTCGATTGCATCTGCCAGTGCTTCAGCAGTTTGTAAAAAAGTCTCCTGGAGTTCCTTATATAATCTTGCATTATCAATTGCAATGGCAACCTGGTTCGCTAACATTTTAAAGAGTTCAAGATCCTCGTTGTTAAAGACCTCCCTTTCCAGTTTATTTATGGCCTCGAGTACCCCTATAACCTTATCCTTTATCTTTAAAGGAACACATAACATATCTCTTGTTTTAAATTCCGATCTCTCATCTGCCTTTCTGGAATGTCTCGGGTCCTTTGAGACATCTGTAATCAACAGAGGTTCTCCATATTCTGCCACCCACCCTGCAATCCCTTCTCCTACCTTAAGTCTTACCTCTTTTACCTTTTCTCCTTTTTCTCCAAGGGCAACTTCAAAATAAAGCTCATTTGTCTCATCATCGAGCAAAAGCAAGGAGCCAACCTCACAGTTCATAAGCCTGGTAGCGGCTTCCATGGCCCTCTTTCGCACCTCTTCCTGGTCTAAAGTTGAATTCAATATCGTACTCAACTCTGCAAGAGTGGTAAACTGTTTTATCTTGCTCTCTGATTTCCTTAGAGTACATTCTAGATCTTTTTCGAGTCGTTGAATTCTAAATAAATTCTCATTCTTAAGGGACACTTTCATTCTTTTCGATCATTCCCTCTTTTAGACTCTTTACAAACTGTCCAACTTTCAAAACTAAATCCGGGCTATTTATATTCTCTTCGATTATCTTTACAATAGTGCTGCCAGCTACCACCCCATCCGCCCACTTTGTCACTGTACTTTCCATAAAGAAAAAAGCCCCCCTTAAACAGGCTCTTAACGGTTAATATATAAGGACTATCGCTTTTGTATTATAACTCTTTTGCGATCTTAATAAATTTCTTTAATTTATCATAATCTTTCTTGCCCGGTTCATATTCAACTCCACTGCTTACATCCACCCCGTATGGTTTTACCATCTGTATTGCGTTGAATATATTATCCGGATTCAGACCGCCTGCAAGTATTACTCTTTTAGCATACCCTTTTGCCTCGGAGGCTAACTGCCAGTTAAAAGCCTTTCCTCCACCTCCATAGATGTCTTTATAATAAGTATCGAATAATATAGCACTGACATTGTATAAAGATATAAATTCTAGACTCACTCCTTCTTCGATCCTTAAAGCCTTTATCAATCTCTTATTGAATTTAGCACAGAAATCAGGTGGTTCATTACCATGTAACTGTATGAGATCTAAAGAGCAAAATTCACTAATCTCATTTATCCTTTCCTCTTGTTCGTTAACGAACACTCCAACCGAAGATACAAATGGAGGTAAGCTACAAATTATATCTCTGGCCACTTCTTTACGGACATAACGGGGACTCTCTTTATAAAAGACAAAACCCAGGGCATCAGTCCCAAGGTCAACTGCCCACTTTGCATCTTCCGAATTGGTTATACCACAAATCTTAACCTTTGTCATTGAAGAAAAAATATCTATTTATTCTCTTAATAAGGAAGTTATCAATGGTATGTATCATTCTTTTTCCCTCCATTGATAACCCGATAACGTCTTTTGAGCCTTGACCATTTCCATTTAAGATAAAAACGGTAAGAAAATCTCCGAATGGTAGGGTAATTCAAATATATTACTCCAAAAAGCATTCCCCCTAAGTGGGTAATGTGGGCAATGCCTCCACTGGTTCCAACTAAGGAGGCATAAAGTTCAATTGCACCAAATATCATAACAAAGTATTTTGCTTTAATAGGAAAGAACAAATAGATATATATGATACGATTAGGGAAAAACCAGCCATATGCCAAAAGGATACCGTAGATTGCTCCAGACATCCCGATAGTAGGGATGGAAAGGCCAGGGGTTATTAATACAGTACAAATAGCAGCACCGATACCGGTAATAAAAAAGTATTTTAGGAATATTTTGCTTCCCCATGATCTTTCCAGTTCACAACCGAACATCCAAAGGGCAAAGAGGTTGAACAGTAAATGAAAAAACCCCCCATGGAGGAACATATATGTGCCCAACTGCCACAGATAGTAATCATGCCAAACCAAGGCAGGGACCAATCCAAAGATGAAGTTTATCTTATAGCCGACTAACGCCTGAAAAAAAAAGACACTTCCTGTTATAATCAAGAGTCTTTTCACTGTTGGGGTCATTGGGGATCCAATAGAAAAATATGGTCTTCGATAATAGTAGTTCGTCATACACTCCTTTCAAGAAGATTCAAGACAGAGATTTTCTTTCGTCCGGGATGTAAGATTACATAATCAGAATAGTGTTTATTAAATATTTCATTTTAATATAAACTTCAAAGGATTTCAAGAGGTAAGATATCCTATTTTATAAAAACCTGGCTATTTGACACTGAATATAATTAAATGTTAAATTTACTTATACTACAAAATAGCTCTATTTATAATTAATTTAATGAATTGTAACAGTTTAGCTTTTTAAACTTTAGCTGCTAAGGCGGTGGTCAAATTTTAACGCGTGCAACTGTTTGAACATCTAAGTTAGTTAGTGCCCATCCAGAAATGGCCCTTTTGCCCAATCTCTGCGTCAGGCTCAGATTTTAATCCTCGAAATATGTCAATATATTCCTGCGGTTAAAATCTTCGCCTTCCTTGACCTTGAA
>JAUXFK010000253.1 GCA_030623035.1 Deltaproteobacteria bacterium
AACGAGTCATCTTGAATCTGAGGTAAGGAATCTCTTTATAGCAGGAGATGGTGCTGGCATCACTAGGGGTCTCATCCAGGCCTCGGTCAGTGGAATAGTAGCAGGAAAAGAAATTGCCAGGAGAATAAAACAATAACGTACACGGGGAATTGATGTTGTAATTGACTTTCCGTTTTCTTAAAAGCAGCCTGCCATAATCAGGTAAAAAATGACAAAGAAAAAACTTATCTCTTTTGATTTAGATAACACCCTTATTGATCCCACCTATACAACCTTTGTATGGGAAATTGGCATCCCTCAGCTTTATGCAAAAAAATATAATATTAGCATTTCTAAGGCTACGCGCATAGTGATTGGTGAATATAAAAGGATCGGTGACCTAAGCTTAGAATGGTATGATATTACATACTGGTTTAAATACTTTGAGCTCCCGGGAAAATGGGAAAACCTGTTAGAGGAACACAGGGATAAAATCCGGCCATTTCCAGAAGTTAAAGAGGTGATAGAGAATCTGGTACAATACTATAACCTCATTGTTATATCAAATGCAGCCCGAGAATTTGTTGAAGTTGAGATAAAGGATGTGGGAATTGAAAACTCCTTTACCAGAATCTTTTCAGCTACATCTGATTTTCAGCAAGTGAAAAAGACCCCTCAATTTTATAAGCAAATCTGCGAAATCATGAAAACAGAACCATCCGATACTATCCATACAGGAGACCACTATGAATTCGACTATTTAGTCCCAAAAAGCGTAGGAATAAAGGCATATTATCTCGATAGAGACGGAACAAAGCCAAAAGATAGTTTTACAGTAAAGAATCTCAAAGAGTTTGCTACCTTGATTAAAAAACCTTTTAGCCCTCTTTAATTCACACCTTTCCTTTTATAGCGCAGCTCCGCCTCAAACCGACTAGTTGAAGAAAATAATAATCTATTGCTTGATATGAAGCGATTTCGGTTTCGTTTAACGTTTTACGGTTGCGCTGCTGGCTTCGTATAGCGTTAACCGTTAAGCGATTCGAGTCGCACAAACGATAACCGATTTAGGCAACCTATTCATCATTTTGCATTAAGAGCCGTTATAATTTTACACATTTGTTAAGAAGTTGCCTTATGAAGGCATCTAGTAGTCACTTACCTATTGTTCCTTACTTGAAACCGCTGAACTCCAAACCCTATGAAGAGTGTAAGGCCTGCTGTAAAAAAGAGTGCCTGAAAGCCAGCCCATTGTCCGATGTAGCCCAAAATGATTGACCCGACAAAGGCCCCGGCATCAATTCCCCCTGTGAAGACACCAATAATCTTTCCCCGGATATCAATAGGCTCGTTGCGTATTGCTACAGAGTTTAGGCATGGGAAGAGAAATCCGTGTCCACAGCCCGACATCAAACCCGAAAGGGCCAGGATGGAATTTCCTCCCAGGAGCATTAAAATCAAAAGGCCTCCCCCGGTCAATGTCAGAGCATATGGTATGATCCGGTCTTCCCCGACCCTGTCTGCAAGCCTTCCTCCAAGAAGCCTTGTGAGAACTGCTGCTGAAGAATAGGATATGTAGTAAAGGGAGATGAACGCAATTCCCTGTTCTTTAGCAAAAGGAGAGACAAAGCTACCGGTGGCCGCCAAACCAAACCCAAACAGAAAGGCAAGCAAGGCCACGAATAAAATTTTTCTCTTTGCGAGAACCGTGAAGAAGGACTGGGAAATTTTTTGAGAATCATTCACAAAAGATTCTGAAAGGGGAAGATGAATCATCAGGCCAAGGGTCGCCATTCCTGTAGCAGTAAGAAAGAAGGCGGAAAAGCCAAATTCAGTGATTATTATCTCACCAATGACAGGTCCAATAGCAAGGCCTGTGAGGCCGGTGACCCCAAACATGCCGATCCCCTCATTTAAGCGCTCCTCAGGAACAATATCGGCAATGTATGTGAATGTAGCCGTAAAACATATGGCCAGCCCTACGCCGTGTACAATCCGTACAAGAATGAGGAAAAGGTAGAAATGAGAAAGGTTCCCTCGAAATAGGAGGTAGATAAGGGGAAGGATGCTCATGATAGTGCATCCAATAGTGTAGCTTTTCTTCCGCCCGATCCGATCGATCATATCCGAGATCCAGGGACGACAGAGGACAGAGGAGAGGGCGAAGACACCCATGATAATCCCTATGTCTGATTTAGAGCCTCCATTGCTTGCAATAAAAAGGGGGAACAGAAAGAATGTACCAAAACTTGATACGGTAAAGAGGTTAGAAAAGGCCATGGTGATAAATGATGGGCTATAGAGCATTAATAAGGATTCCTTTCTACTCAACGGAAAATAGACTCTCGTGATAACATATCTTTTCTGATGCCATGCAGTTCATTGTGATTTGTGAGAAATTGTGAATCATTGTTTTCTTCCAAGGTAAAGCTGACGTATGTAATAGCCCATATAATCTTTAAAGATGTTCTTGGGGATACTTTTACGAAGAACCTGAATTCCTTTTCCGGCAAGATCTTCTGCGGTAAAGTGGCACGGGCTATAACCAGTAATAATGATATGCCCCCCGCTTTTGAGTCTTTGTATCGTCTTATTCAATATTTTGTCTGCCTTCTCTTTATCAGTAACCTGTACATTCAGTAAACCACAGAATAGTATCATGTCAAAAAAAAGAGTATCAGGCAGAATGTCATCTATCCACTCACAATCTCCAAGAAAGATGTTTGATAACTTCTTTTCCCTGGCGACCTCGATGTTTTTACTATTACTATCAATCCCGCAGTAATTCACATTGAGAAAACGATCGGTGATTACTTCAATAAGATTTCCGGAGCCACATCCCACATCCAGAAACCTATGAAATTCAATGCCTTCGAGCACCTCTACAATGGCTGGATAAATGAAGATTTCATATTTGCTAAATTCTATAGTTGAATCAAATCTGCCCCATTCTACTGATCTGGCAAGGTTTCTTTCAGGGATAATGAGTTCCACCTCCCTTTCGCTCTGAACAGAAAGATATGTTACCAAAAGCTCTTCTTCTGATTCGTCAATCGGATACCCCATAATTTCAGGCCAGACACCTTTAATCTCGTCAGTTGTTATTTCATCCACAAGGGTTGCGATATTTCTATTGATGCCGGTCTCAGAGATATCATCCGCGATGTTACCCTGGATGAAGTGATAATCTCTAAATTTGATCAGATTAAACCAGTAGCCTGAAAATCTTTCTTTCGGCCGCTTCCTAATATTTTTGATCAACTGGTTAAAATCTTTGTCTGATTTAAAATCCATTTCTTTCTCATGAAAAAGAGATGCCCCCTAGAAAAACTTCATTCTTTAATCGGCCATTCTTCCCTCTCTTTGAGAACCTCCCGATAAACCTCAAGTGCTTCGTTAACTGCAGGCATTCCAGCATAGGTAGCAACCTGAAAAAAGACCTCTGCCAGTTTTTTTGGGTCACAGCCAACATTTAGTGCTGCATTTACGTGGAGTTTTAATTCATCCCCAGCACGGATTGCTGCCAATATGGCGCAGGCCGCCATCTGTCTTTCGGGTAGGGTAAGGACAGTCCGGGAATAGAGATTACCTGTTATAA
>JAUXFK010000252.1 GCA_030623035.1 Deltaproteobacteria bacterium
AGGATGAAATCATTAAGAGGACCGAGCAGTGCCTTTAAACACCAGCAGGTGAGATGAAAAGCAGAAAAGGTCTCAACCAAAGTATTGAATCCTGAAACAGAGACCGGTGTTAAAGCATTGACCCCGGGCATGGTTAGTCTTGCCGGTTTCGGTGCCTATTTTGAATTTTTAAACAGGGGGCAGATTATTGAGAAGGTTATTGAGGCTGACAGGGAGGGGTATGACGCTGTAGTGGTTCACTGTTTTGCAGATCCAGGTGTACGCATAGCGAGAAGTGTGGTTAATATACCTGTCATTGGTCCGGGTGAGTCCTCTTTACTCTTTGCCTGTATGATGGGTTACAAATTCGGTGTGGTCACTGTAAACGCACCCAACGCAGTACCGGGTATGGAGACCATGATTAGAGAGTATGGGCTGGAGGATAGGGCCATACACAAGCCTGTATGACCCATAACCATGCCCAGGAAAGAATGGTTAAGAAAAGGGCCGGAAGAGGCAATTGAGCTGGGATTGCCACCTGTAAGTAGAGCCGGCCTTTATGGTCAACCTCGAGAGAAAGATTTTAACAGATTCAGAGAGGTATTTGGTTTAAAGACCTATTAAGATTAACCAGTAAAAAAAGGAGGGTTTATCATGGCTGTAGCAGAAAAAAGACCCGCTAGAATAACCCAAATAATGAGGAACGATCCAATCTATCAAAGCAAGGTTTTCAGGGGTTTGGGCAGAATCCTCGATAATGAGGAGAAGGTGGATCGAATGCCGTACCGCCCGGGGATTGAGATCTGTATTGAACGGCCTCGTTTGATCACTGAGGCATATAAGGAGACAGAGGGTGAGCCCATTGTCTTAAGAAGGGCAAAGGCACTCGCCGGGCTCTTGGACAATATGTCTATATACATACTCCCTCACGAGAAAATCGTAGGCAATCCCACGAGCAAGCCGAATACTTTGATTCACTATCCCGAACTTTTCTTTAGCTGGGTGGACAAGGCGATTGATAAACAATTCAAACCTTTGCTCAATGATGAGCAAAGGGAATCTCTGCATGAGATACATGGATACTGGCGCGGCAAGTCTTTGCATGGTATGGAGCGAGGTTTGCTCCCTGAAGATGTAAAACCCTACCTCCGTTATAACAATCATGGAGTGTTCGCATGGTTTCATGCGGGTCATACCGGGGCTCCCGATTTTGAAAAGATATTCCAGGTCGGGCTCAACGGCATAATAAAAGAGGCACAGGACAGGTTAAACGAAATATCAACAGATCCGGATATCTATCTCGACTCCAAGAATTACCTGGAGCAGAGGCGTTTCCTTGAGGCAGCGATAATTACCTTGAATGCAGCGGTCAGGTTTGGCAAGAGGTTCGCAGCCAAGGCAAAAGAGATGGCCGGTGAGGAGTCGGATGGAATGAGGAGGAAGGATCTGGAGGAAATCGCACAGATATGCGAGCAGGTGCCCGGAAATCCTTGTCGGACATTTCATGAGGCAGTGCAATGTTACTGGTTCATACACCTCATCACACGAATCCTCGAACGACAGGCGCCAGGTTTGGGAGAGAGGTTTGATCAGATTCTCTATCCTTACTACAAGAAGGATATTGCGAAGGGTAGGATCACAAGGGAGGATGCCCAGGAGCTCGTAGAGCATGTTATCCTCAAGATGAATGAGGAAGGACAAATGGTACCCCCTTTTATGGCACTCAGCGGCGCTCCGCTGACCGAGCGGGCATTTACCATCGGAGGCCAGACCAAAGAAGGAGAGGATGCCACCAACGAGGTGACGTATATTGTCCTCGATGCTGTCAGTGCTCTGGGTATGGTACATCCTCCTGCGGCTGTCAGGTTGCATAAAAACACGCCGGTAGAACTATTAAACAAGGTCACAGAGGTAATAAGAGACACAAATGCAAATGGCCTCCTTGATTTCTTTAACGATGAGATGATGATCCCCTATTTAACGAATGTGGGGATATCTTTAGAGGATGCAAGAAACTATGCCAATCTGAGCTGTCTCAGGTGGAATATACCTGGAAAATCGATTGTTACACGTCATTTCGGGCCCTATATTGCGCTTCCCAAGTGCCTGGAGTTTGCCCTTAACCAGGGGAAAGACAACAGGTTTTTTGAAGGCAAGCAAATAGGTGCCCCTACACCGGATCCTCTTACCTTTACTTCCATCGAGGATGTGATAGATGCATATCTAACCCAGTTTAGATTTTTCCTGGAAAAGGCGATCGCCATATATAATCTGGTAGATGCCCTCGAGGAAGAATGGATGCCCCAGCCCTTTTACTCATCCCTGCTCGACGGATGCATCGAACGTGGACAGGATTGCAGAAGATATAAGTACTTCCCGGATACAACGGTTCAGCCTGTTGGCCAGGTCAATGTATTTAATTCACTGGCTGTGATAAAGAAGCTTGTATTCGATGAAAAGAAGATTTCAATGGCTGAATTCCTGGATGCCCTTAGTAACAATTGGGAGGGTAAAGAGGAACTGCGTCAAATATCCATCAACGAGGTCCCCAAGTTTGGAAATGACGATGACTATGTGGATACATTGGCTCATGATGTTTCCCTCAGAACGACCGAGGTCGTGCGGAGCTTTAAGAACATCTATGGTGGTATCTTTATGGAGGACGGGACAGGTGGCAGCAGTTATTACGCGTGGAGTGGGTTTACCGGGGCGACTCCTGACGGAAGGAAGGTTGGAGATTTCTTCAATGACGGCACAATCTCTCCAGTCATGGGCACGGATAAGAAGGGGCCGACCGCTGTTCTGAAATCTGTGGGCAAGATAGAACATGCAAAGACCGCAACTCATTGCCTAAATCAGAAGTTCTCACCGGAGTTTTTGGGCGACGAGTATAAGGATGTCTTTATTGCCTATATGCGCACCTTTGTCGACCTTGGCATCCATCATATACAGTTCAACGTGATAGACAAAGAGATACTCCTCGACGCTCAAGAGCATCCAGAGAAGTATGGCGACCTGACAGTCAGGGTGGCCGGTTATAGCGCCTATTTTGTTGATTTAGAAAAGGAGATGCAGGATCAGATTATTGAAAGGACTGAGCAGAGGTTTGGCTAAGGCAAAAGAGGGGGGACGTCCGGTTTCTCATTCCAATTTTATTTATTTCGTAACTACTCAGGTGGGTAGACTGAAGACTGTTAGGAAAAATGGGAATACGGCTCATTTTGAAGCCATGTTTGGTGCGAAAACCTGCTCTCTCTCAACCAACGTGCGTCAATCGTGCTTTTCGGACTCCTTCAGCCTTCAGTCTAAACAGCTTCAGCCTGACTACGTGAGTAGTCACTTTATTTCTTCATAAAGCCAAGACTATTTAGATTGCAAAATCGCAATCTAAATCGACTATAAGAGGTGTTATACTGCTAAATCGCAATATTTGTCCGTTTCGTATGCTATAATGCAATATTATAATATTGCTTTTCGGCGGCCCAATTCAAAGTTATAATTTTAAAATGAATATAAAAGCCCGGTGAAACTTTATGAAAATATACTTGGATAATTGCTGTTTGAACAGGCCATTCGATGATCAGTCGAACCTTCGCATTAGACTTGAAT
>JAUXFK010000126.1 GCA_030623035.1 Deltaproteobacteria bacterium
GGAGATCGGGAAGGTTTTGGGAGCGGATATCAGTGAAATAGAGGAATGGGTGAATCAGACATCAAAGGCTATCTTTGAGCGCCTTTGGTGCCAAGGATGTGAAAAATTCGAATCGTTTGATCTGATTGCCAACGCACCGATCCACACGTCAACTGTTGCCAGTTTCATGCCCTTGTTTGCAGGTGCAGCTTCAAAGAGCCAGGCAGAGATTCTTTATAACAGGATAAACTCCGTCTCTTTTTGTGCTCTACATCAGGGGAATTGTTTTACGGTTCCCAACTACGACATGACCAGGGAGGATTTTGATTCCAGGAATTACTGGCGGGGGCCTGTGTGGATCAATATCAACTGGATGCTCTCCCAGGGATTAAAGGGTTATGGCTACAATAAAAAGGCAGATGCCATAAAGACAGATATGATTCAATTGCCCATCCGCTTTGGTTTTTATGAGTATTTCGACTCTCATAACGGACAGGGGTATGGTTCATCAAACTTTTCTTGGACTACGGCTCTTTTCCTCGAACTTGTGCATGAATATTATCATAAAGATGCGTATCGTTTTCGCTCGTTCAGGCTTCGTAACATAGTGGGAGTTAAGGAAAAGACTGTCCTCAATCAAAGGCCTGAAATCCTGCCCTCTCCATCTAGAAATCTGGCTTCGGATCTGATGGCCGCTATTGGGGATCTCAAAGACAAATTCTACGATTTGAATCGAGGTCTGGTAAATTATGATGTGATGAAGCGTTCTGCTGAATATGAGAGTTATCAAGAGATTGCCGTCCAGCTTCAGGGATTCGATTTGAACGAACTCTCCTCTTCGTCAGAAAAAAAGGCTTTCTGGATCAATCTCTATAATACCATTGTTGTTCATGGAATTGTGGAATTGGGTATCACCTCTACTGTCAAGGAAGTCTCAAATTTCTTCGGTCGCATCTACTACCAGATCAGTGAATTCACCATTTCAGCCGAAGAGATCGAGCACGGTATTCTACGTGCTAATGCCAGACCACCGAATAGGATTTTCCCGCTTTTTAAAAAGAATGATCCCCTCCATCAATTCAGTCTGGAAACCATGGATCCGAGAATCCATTTTGCCCTCGTATGCGGATCCCGCTCCTGTGCGCCTATACGTTTTTATGAGGCGAATTGTATTGATGACCAGTTGGATATTGCAGCGAGTGACTTTATCAATAGTTCTGAAGTACTCATTTTGCCCGAAAAAAACAAGATATTCCTCTCTCAGATATTTAATTGGTACAAGAGGGATTTTGGGAAGAAAGAGGATATATTTCTTTTTCTTTTGAAATACATTAAAGAAGATGAAAGATCTGAGTATTTCAAAGAAAACATGGACACTATCAGGGTTGAATATCTATTTTACGATTGGAATCTGAACCATTGAGCAATGATAACCAGTTAACACAGCAAAGGGAAGTCAATAAGCAATTTGTAAAAAATACTTCTATGGAGAAAATGAGTCAGATGCAAGAGATTGATAATCCCACGATAGCTGAGACGAAAACCCCTGACTTGAATATCCCTTTCGAGTCTTGCCTGATCCCGAGGATCCCAGATCCCTGTATGATCGTCATTTTAGGAGCATCAGGAGATTTGACTTCCAGAAAGCTTATCCCGGCCCTTTTTAATCTGTACATCAATAACGGGCTGCCTGATCCGTTTGTAATAGTTGGGTGTGCCCGTACGAAGATGAATAATCAGGAGTTCAGGGATAAGATGAAAAAGACTCTCAGGGGTGTCTACAGCGTGGATGAATCGAAATGGCAGGTTTTTTCGGCGCATTTACACTATCGAGCGATTGATTATGGGGAACTCTCTTCTTTCAAGACTCTGGGTGAGTCGCTCAAAGCCTTGGACAGAAAATTTAGAACAAAGGGAAACAGGGTTTTTTACTTGGCCATCCCACCCATTCTCTATAAGTCAACTGCACGGATGCTTGGAGAAGCAGGGCTTTCAAAAGAAGAGGGAAACGGGAATGGCTGGTCTAGAATTGTAGTAGAAAAACCATTCGGCAATGACCTCGATACAGCCATAGACCTGGATCGTTCCCTTCATGAGAATTTCCAGGAACATCAAATCTTCAGAATCGATCATTACCTGGCAAAAGAGACGGTTCAGAATATTCTGATATTCCGTTTTGCCAATGCAATCTTCGAACCCATCTGGAATCGTCGTTATATAGATCATGTGACCATAACCGCTGCTGAGACTCTGGGTGTGGAACACCGGTCAGGGTATTACGAACAGGCAGGTGTTTTAAGAGACATGTTTCAAAACCATATGATGCAGCTTCTGGCTCTGGTGACAATGGAGCCTCCTTCCATCTTTGAGGCGGATCGTGTACGTGACGAAAAGGTGAAGGTCTACAGGTCTCTCAGGCCTTTTTCCGTTGAAAACCTCCAGGAACATCTGGTACTTGGACAATACAGCGCTGGTATCATTGATGGAAAAGTGGTTCCCGGTTATCGGGAAGAGCCTGGTGTTCGTCCAGACTCCCTTACGCCCACCTTTGCCATGATAAAACTCTTCATCGATAATTGGCGCTGGCAGGGTGTTCCATTCTATCTCAACTCAGGAAAGAGGTTGGCAAGAAAATTAACCGAAATCGCAATTCAATTTAAGGAGATTCCCCATTCCATGTTTCGAAATATGCTCGGGGAAAGCATTACAGCCAATCGAATGATTCTCAGTGTCTATCCTGACGAAAAAATATCAATGATATTTCAGACCAAGAATCCGGGTGCAAAGGTCTATCTCAGATCCGTAGCTATGGACTTTGATTATCACCAGAACTATACAGGCCCCATACTCGATGCTTATGAAAAAGTCCTTTTAGACTGTATGCTGGGGGATCAGATGCTCTTTTGGCGACAGGATGGTGTAGAGCTTTGCTGGGCTTTTCTGACACCCATTTTACACGCTTGTGAAACATGCGAGGACAGGGCAGAAAGCCTTCTTTTTTATAAAGCTGGAACCTGGTGCCCCATACCGTTCAAGGATTTCAATCTATGTGTTTAAAAGGGAATTGTAATTTTCTAAGTATGGACTTAATCACCTCACTATGATAGAAGAGGGGCCAGAAATCTACGGACATTCAAAAATCGGAAATTCCATAGCCTTGGCCTGCTCCTGCTATACTTGCAGCGCTACTGCAGGATCTATGTGAGATGGGGTGATAGAGACTTGAGTTTAAGTTTGATTTTTATTGGGAAAAAGACATGAAAGAACCGATCCAGCCATCGGGAAATCAGAGGAAATCTTTGTTAAAGGTCGCTATTTTTGTAGTTTTTATTATTACCGCTATCTACGTGGTTCGATTTACCCCGGTGAGAGGTTACCTTACGGCTGAGACATTGGGTGGTTTTTTGGACTCAGCCGGTATCTGGGCCCCTTTCGTTTTTATGCTGATTTATGCTTTAGGGGTATGCCTGTTCATACCGGGCACCCTGCTGACCGGCCTGGGTGCTGCCATATTCGGGGCATATTGGGGATTTGTCTATGTATGGGTAGGCGCTATGTTGGGTTCAAGTAGTGCATTTCTTATAGGACGTACCCTGGGAAGGGAGTTTGCTGCGTCCCTGATTGGAGATCGATTGAAGAAATATGATGACGCTATAGAACGAAACGGGTTCGCTACAGTGCTCTATTTACGCCTCGTCTATTTCCCCTTTACGCCTATGAACTTTGGTATGGGCCTTACCAAAGTTCGCTTCTGGGATTATTTTTTTGGCACAGCCCTCGGTATTATTGTCGGAACCTTTATCTTCACATTCTTTATAGGGACAGTCAAAGAGGTTTGGGCCTCTGGTGACTTAAGACAGTTGCTCTCTTTCAATATCTTTTTTTCTGTGGGTCTCTTTATCTTTTCATTTTTCATTCCCAAAATCATAAAAAAGATCAAAGGGGAGGGTTAACGGGTTTAAAAAAATTAAAAAAGGAGTAGAAAAAAGGACGATGAAAAAGCTAGATGATTTATGTATAAATACGATTCGGATGCTTTCTGCAGACTGTATACAAAAGGCTAACTCAGGGCATCCAGGCATGCCCATGGGTGCCGCAGCAATGGCTTATGTTTTATGGACACGGTTTCTAAGGCATAACCCGGCTAATCCTGATTGGTGTGACAGAGATCGGTTTGTACTGTCGGCAGGCCATGGCTCTATGCTGCTCTATAGCCTGCTTCATCTTACCGGCTATAAATTATCGTTGGAAGAACTGAAAAATTTTCGCCAGTGGGGCAGTCTGACCCCCGGTCACCCTGAGTACCCTCATACCCCGGGTGTTGAGACCACAACGGGTCCTTTGGGTCAGGGATTTACAAACGGTGTGGGAATGGCAATTGCAGAGAGGTTCCTGGCAGCCCATTTCAACCGTGACGGATATGATATTGTGAACCATTACACATACTGTATAATCAGCGACGGTGACCTCATGGAGGGGGTCTCCCATGAGGCGGCCTCTCTGGCGGGACATCTGGGGCTTGGAAAGCTGATTTGCCTTTACGACGACAATCACATATCCATAGAAGGAAACACGGATATCACTTTTACAGAGAACCGGAATGCTCGTTTTAAGGCCTATGGCTGGCATGTACAGAGCATAGAAGATGGGAATGACCTGAAGGCCATAGAAAAGGCAATTACTGCTGCGAAAGAAGAGGCCGATCGCCCGTCATTAATTGCCGTCAGGACGCACATCGGTTATGGGAGTCCCAATAAACAGGACACCGCGGATGTGCATGGAGAACCCTTAGGCAGTGATGAACTCAGATTGACCAAAGAGAATCTTGGATGGCCTCTTAATCCGCCGTTTTTTATCCCTGAAGAGACACTGAACCACTTTCGCAAAGTGATTGAAAAAGGCAAACAGTGGGAGAGCCAGTGGGAAGAGCTTTTCCGTTCTTACAGGGAAGCTCATCCTGAATTGGCACAAAAGTGGAATCAATGGATAAACGGCCAATTGAGAAATGGATGGGACAGGGATATTCCATCATTTCCGAGTGATTCAAAAGGGATGGCCACCCGAGTGGCCTCCGGTAAAGTGCTGAACGCAATTGCCCCGAACCTGGGAAATATGATCGGCGGGTCCGCTGATCTTGCCCCATCGAATAAGACGGAGATAAATGGGGAAGCGTATTTTCAAAGGGACGAATACAAAGGATGTAACTTCCATTTTGGAGTCAGGGAGCATGGTATGGGGTCGATCCTTAACGGTATTGCTTTACACCGCGGGCTGATTCCATATGGTGGTACTTTTCTTATTTTCTCTGATTATATGCGACCTTCCATACGACTGGCCGCGCTAATGGGCTTGAGGGTCAGCTATGTCTTTACCCATGACAGTATCGGCCTGGGAGAAGACGGCCCAACCCATCAGCCTGTCGAACAACTCGCAGCCCTCAGAGCGATTCCCAACCTCACGGTAATAAGGCCATCAGATGCCAATGAAACGGCTGAGGCCTGGCGCAATGCTCTTAATTGCAGCGACGGACCGGTTGCCCTTGCATTAACCAGGCAGAGCCTTCCCACCTTGGATCGTAAAGAATATGCATCTGCAAAAGGCTTGCATTGCGGCGCATATATCCTTAAAGATGCACCCGATGGAAAACCGGATCTTGTGCTGATAGCCAGTGGATCAGAGGTGTCCATCTCCATAGAAGCGGCCGAAAAACTTGAGAAAAAGGGAATTGCGGTACGTGTTGTGAGCATGCCTTCATGGGAATTGTTTGAAAAACAACCAGAGGACTACCGAGACAATGTCCTGCCTCCAAAGATTACAAAACGGGTGGCCATCGAAGCAGGGTGTACACAGGGATGGCACCGTTATGTGGGCAGCAATGGATATGTTTTGGGTATCGATCAGTTTGGGGCATCTGCCCCTTATAAAGTTCTCTATGAACGCTTCGGAATTACTGCGGATCGCATTGTTGAAAAAGCATTGGACTTGCTGGGCTGATTTAAGGGCCGTATTGATTGTGTCAATTAGGCAGTCACGAATGTATCTGTTAAGAGATCCCTTTCAAGAAGGAGACGACCTTGTCTGAAACCTCATCGTAGCTTACAATACAGTTACATATACTTCTTTTGAGCAGCCATCAAAAGGTTTTTTGCATCTTCTTCTGCCTATTTCATTCGATCATTTATTATGGCTAATACATCACGGACATGTTTTCTCCTTAGCGATTGACCCTCTTTATATTTGGGATCATCTGATATTGGTAATTTGAGGGCTTTTTCTAATATTGGATGGGATTTAACCGCTGAACGAATGAGGACATCCTTAACAATTTCAAGTTGTTCAACTTCTTGTATATATTGAAGATCATCAATAAAAAGACGGATTATTTCGTCATTAGGGTTTTCTCCTAATATTTGGTATATGGTTGCATTGCGTTTCCCATATCTCCTAACTCTTAAGAACATTCTTTTCACCTCACAAGGAGTGCATAACTCTTTGAACTTCTCAATCCCTTGAGGGATATTTAAAATCGTTATACCAATGAGTGCATAGTTACCGTTATCGCACTTTGCTAATTCTCTATAGATTTCTATAAGGTTTTCTGTAGACGATAATCCATTTGCCTTGAGGAGTTTGCACAGGTTGATAAGCGTATCCTGGACATTATCTTCGAATTCCCTCCTTTCCATATGGGGGTTTTCTCTAGCTTTATTGAATATATGTTTCATTATGAATTTAGAGGCAGCATCCCGTTCATCTTTTTTCTGTTTAATAAGTTTATTAAGGGCTTCGTCCTGCTCGGAATAATTTCCTGAACAGATTTTCATGGCCTGTTTTCCTGCGTAGTTGAGCTCTCCACAGATTGAGCAGTTTACACCCGCTACAGTATGTCCTGTATCTCTAGTTTTTCCACATTGTGTACACTTGCAGCCCTGCCATACATGTTCAGTGTATCGAATCTTTCCGCATTGGGTACATTCGCAGTTTTGCCAGGAATGAAGACCAACCTTACAGAGAATATCCTTTAGGTAGGCTAACATTTTTTTACCCCAGGAATGTTTCAGGTTCTTTTCTCTGTTTGCAAGACTGGCTCAAATGTTTTGCAATATCTTTTATCTTACCGTCTTTAAGCACCCTTGCACCAACAGGGCAGAACTTTATGCAGGCACAGCAGTATATGCACTTCTCAGTGTCCGTTGAATGGGCATCGTCCTCATTGATCGCGCCATTTGGGCACACTTCGGCACAAATCCCGCAATTGTCACATTCATCTGTGACCTCAATAAAATCTATAGCCGACAATTTCATCTCTTCTCTATAAGGTTTATTACCGGACACATGCACATCGCTCATTGAATCGACGCTTTCAATTTCGTTGAGTTTGGCCGCAATCTCTTTCCCGAAAGCTTCCGCCTTCTCCATGTCAGCTATATCTGGCCTGCTTTGAGCGAGAGGAAATTCGTCACTGGAGAAGGAATGCTCTCCTATAAAGGCGCCGCAAGCTACAGGTTTAAAACCCGACATCACCGCAATATCTTTCAATTCCAGTAAAGCGTCCTCGTACTCCCGGTTTCCATAGAGTACCAAAAGTGCTGCGGGTGTTTTATTTGCCTTCATTTTTCTAAAACATTCAGCAGCCACAGACGGTAATCTTCCGGCGTAAACCGGTGCACCTATCAGCACCAGGCCATCTCCGAATGAAGGCATTTCGGAGTCCCTTAAAGCAGGCTTTGTTATGTCAATAACATTCGATACTTCTACGTTTATTCCCTTCGCAATCCCCTCCAGCACTTTTTGGGTCGTACCTGTTGGGGAAAAGTATACAAGTTTGATCTTTTGTGATTTCATCTACCTCCTCCGAATAAATCTGTGTGAATCAGCAATCATCTATCATAGGCAAATAAAGGGGTAAAGGGGGACGTTTGGTTTCAAAACGATTTATCGATAAAATATAAATCCTGCCTCTCGATCTGATAGATCTCCAAAATCCGTTGCTCCAGTTTATCAATATCATAACCAAGACTTCTTAACTCATAATGACGATCCATCCTCTCATTAGCCTCAGATAGTATATTCATAACAAAATCAATATCCCCCAGTATCCGCTCATCTCCCTTTACCCGATCCTGACCCTTTAATCTCAGCTTCTTTGCCGCTGTCCAGCCACCAAGACTCCGGATTAGGCCACCTCCAACCAAATCAGGCCGCCTTCCCTGATCCACTCCATCCTTTACATAGGAATAATAATTCTCTCTACTTTCCGAAACTCTCTCTCCAAAATACGAAAGCACATATCTGTCATCCTGCCAGTCGCATTTATGCAACCCCATTAAAACACTA
>JAUXFK010000263.1 GCA_030623035.1 Deltaproteobacteria bacterium
CTCAAAACATATGATAAAGGGGATGTATTTGTAGTAAAAGGATTGAGTTAACTATTTACTGTTTGTGGGCTCACTGCTTTTTTTGTTGGGGTGTCGTCAAGCGGTAAGACACGGGCCTTTGGAGCCCGCATTCGGAGGTTCGAATCCTCCCACCCCAGCCAAAAATAAGAAATTATTGGCATAGGAAGAAAGGGAAAAAAGAAAATTAATTATGGATGATCTTGCTGATAGTTTGAAACTGTTTGGTGGCACATCTAATGCAAGCCTAACCAAAGAGGTGAGTGATTATTTAAACATCCTTCCTGGGAAAATGCTAAACAAAACCTTTAGCGATGGGGAAATTCGAGTTGAGATCGATGAAAATGTAAGGGGAAGAGACACCTTTATCCTTCAGTCTACGAGTAGCCCGGTTAATGATAATCTCATGCAGCTCCTGATAATTACCGATGCGCTCAAAAGGGCATCTGCGAGGAGTATAACAGCTGTAATACCTTACTATGGGTATGCCAGGCAGGATAGAAAAGTTAAGCCACGGGTTCCTATAAGTGCAAAGCTGGTAGCTGACCTGATAACAGTTGCCGGAGTGAATCGTGTGATCTCAGTTGATCTTCATGCCGGGCAGATACAAGGATATTTCAATATTCCGGTGGATAATCTGTTCGCAGCGCCTGTTATATTGAGCTACATTCGGAGGAATTTTAAAAATAATCTATCAATAATATCTCCCGATGCTGGTGGTGTGGAGAGAGCACGGGCCTTTGCCAAGAGACTTGATGCTTCTTTAGCAATAATAGACAAGAGAAGAGAGGAACCTAATGTTGCGGCGGCCATGAATATAATTGGAGATGTAAAGGGGAAAACAGCCGTTATTCTTGATGACATGATTGATACGGGTGGAACACTGGTCCAGGCTGCACAGGTATTAACCCAAAATGGAGCAAAACATGTTTACGCCTGCTGTGTTCATCCAGTTCTCTCTGGTAAAGCGATAAAAAGAATAGAGGAATCGACGATCGAGTCACTGGTAGTAACAAACACAGTTCCGTTACATAAAAAGGCGTCTGAATGCTCCAAAATCAAGGTTGTTTCTGTGTCGGAAATTCTGGGTGAGGCTATAAAGCGAATATATTATTCGAAATCTGTGAGTTCACTATTCGTATAATCGTGAGTTCGAACATTTTAGGTATTGCATTCTGCCCTCTCCATCCCGAGACCGGAACGGGATCGGGAGGTGTGACATGCTTGAATCAGGTAATTAAATCTATAGGGCACTGCGCATTCAGATCAGCATAGTAAGCCTATAAGCCAGGCCTGACCAACACTTGCCCGCCGTCTGGCAGGCGTGTGGCAGCGGGTCTGGGCCAGGGATTATGAATTGAGGAATTAAAAAATTGTTGCTGATTGTTCGTTGCTGGTTTCTCGCTTGAAAATAACAACGGATAACGGCAAGCGAATAATTTATGACATTTGGAGTGAATGAATGGCTATTATAAAATTAGATTCGAAAAAAAGAACAATGACAGGTAAAGGCTCGGCTCGAAAGCTAAGAAGCGTGGGCAAGCTTCCTGGTATACTATATGGTCCAGAGACAAGTCCCATCATGCTTTCACTAGATTATAAGCAGCTCCAAAAAATTCTTAGAGGAAAATCAGCTGAAAACATTATATTTGATCTAAAAGCAGACTCTAATGAAAAAAATCAATCTAAGAGAGTTATGATAAAAGAGATACAGAAGGATCCGGTTACAAGGGATTATCTTCATGTTGATTTTTACGAGATATCTATGGAAAAGGAACTAGAGGTTGATATTCCTGTGTATCTCGTAAATACACCAATAGGGGTAAGTGAGGGCGGTATTTTAGAACATATCCGTAGGGAGTTAAAAATCTCGTGTATGCCAAAAAACCTGGTAGACAAAATAGAAGTTGATGTGTCTGGCCTTGCTATTGGACAGTCACTTCATGTAGAGGACATTGATTTGCCTCCAGGTTTAAAATCAATAGAAGACAGAGATCTTACCATTGCCACAGTTGTTGCTCCTGCCATAGAAGAAGAGGTAGAAGAAGAGGTAGAAGAAGAGGGAGAAGAAGCTGAAAGTGAGGAAATAAAAGGCGAAGAGAAATCCTAAAACCATATGTTTGATAATAGGGCTTGGTAATCCAGGCGCCGCATACAGAAACAGTCGACATAATCTTGGATTTAAGACCGTTGATCTTTTATGTACCCAATTAGGCCTTCATTTATCTGATCAACACTTTCAAACCTTAAGCACAAGCACACATTACCATAATAAAAAGATACTATTGGCATGTCCACAAACATTAATGAATAGATCAGGAATTGCGGTTAAGTATTTGGTTGAATATTACAGGCCAGATATCAGAGATGTAATGGTTATACATGATGATATTGATTTAGACGTAGGTCGTATAAAGATAGCATGTGGAGGAGGAGCAGGAGGTCATCATGGGATAGAGTCTGTGGCGTATCACCTTGGAACAAATGAGTTCAGCAGAACGAAGATTGGAATAGGCAGACCTCGGTATAATGAAGCAATTGAAGATTTTGTTTTGAAACCTTTTTATGATGATCAACAAAAAACAATCAAAGAAGGATTGCATATAGCAGTAAAGTCCATCGAATCATTTGTTTTATATGGAGTTGAGACGGCAATGAATACGTTCAATTCTTTGACAACCGGGAAAAAGGAGGTAGGAAGATAATGCAAAGTTTAACTGTGTATGCACCTTATTTAGGAATTTTAGGCCTTATAATCGCCTATCTAATATTTCTTTATGTCAAAAAACAACCTAATGGAAGTGAGCTTATGAAG
>JAUXFK010000002.1 GCA_030623035.1 Deltaproteobacteria bacterium
TATTTACGTAAGAGCGGAATATCCACTGGCAATCAAGAGGTTGCAAATCGCCATAGCGCAGGCAAATGAAAAAGGGTTTCTAGGAAGCAACATCCTGGGGAAGGGTTTCGATTTCGATATTGAGATATTCCAGGGTGCTGGAGCCTTTGTATGCGGTGAGTCAACGGCTCTGACCTTGTCTATCGAGGGGAAAAGGGGAATGCCAAAGGCTGCACCCAGACCACAGACAACAGAAAAAGGAATTTTTGACAAGCCGACTCTCTTGAATAATGTGAAGACTTTCGCTTCTGTTCCTCTGATCATTACCCGAGGTGGAGGCTGGTTTGCCAGTGTGGGTACAGAAAAGAGCAAAGGAACTGCTGTCTTTGCTCTCACAGGCAAGGTAGAAAACTGCGGACTGATAGAAGTACCAATGGGCATTACACTCCGTGAGATTGTCTATGATGTTGGGGGTGGAATTCCATTGGGTAAAAAATTCAAGGCGGTTCAAACGGGAGGCCCCTCCGGAGGTTGCTTACCCGCGTCCCTTCTGGACACACCTGTGGACTATGACTCACTGAACGCAGCGGGTGCAATAATGGGATCCGGCGGCATGGTTGTCATGGATGAAGAGACCTGTATGGTCGATGTTGCCCGATATTTCCTCGATTTTACTCGGAAAGAGTCCTGTGGGCAATGTGTGCCTTGTTCCTTAGGCACAAAGCAGATGCTGGATATATTAAAGGATATAACTCAGGGGAAGGGGAGGCCTACAGATGTGGAACTTCTCATAGAAATAGCCGAGGCAGTCAAGGACGGTTCTCTATGTGGTCTTGGAAAGAGCGCTCCAAACCCGGTGCTTACAGCCATCCGCTACTTTCGAGAGGAATATGAAGCACACATCAATGAAAAACGTTGTCTGGCCAAGGTTTGCAAATCGCTTATCTCCTTTTATATTTTGCAGGATAAGTGCAAGGGCTGTGGAATCTGTCTGAAAGCATGTCCTGTAGAGGCGATCACAGGCGAGAAAAAAGAAGTCCACTACATAGATCAATCCAAGTGTATCAGATGCGGAATGTGTTTAGAGAAATGTCCTACGAAATTTAGCGCTGTTGAGTGCATTCCTGGACAGTTGAATGATGGAGGTGAATAAGTAATGGCCGAAGTTAGTCTCACAATCGATGGTTTAGAGATCACTGCAAATAAAGATATGACTGTATTAGAAGCAGCGCTTGAAAACAGCATTTACATCCCTCATCTTTGTCATCATCCGGATTTAGAACCCGCTGGTATGTGTAGATTATGTATGGTGGAGGTTGATGGAAAGAGAATGGTTATCTCGTGTAAGACCCAGATAAGGGATGGGATGGTCGTGAGAACGGAAAGTGAAAGAATCAATCGAATACGAAAGATCACTGTTCAACTTCTGATCGCAAACCATCAGGGGGATTGCCTGTCCTGTAATAAGAGTACGACCTGTGAACTCCAATGTATTGCGAGTTATTTAGGAATAAAAGAAGAAGAGCTGGATCTTATGAGACGTTCCGACAAGATACGTCCCATTGATACCTCAAATCCTTTTTTCGATTATGATCCCAATAAATGTGTTCTCTGTGGCATCTGTGTACGGACATGTGCAGAATTGCAGGGGGTCAGCGCTATTGATCTGGCCTTTCGAGGCTTTGACACGAGTATCTCTACGTTTGGAGCCAAGCCTTGGGTAGAGTCCAATTGTGAGTCGTGTGGAGAGTGCATAATTAGATGTCCTGTGGGTGCGCTTATGCCCAAGCATCAGTTGAGGCCTTCTTTCGAGGTAAGAAGCGTATGCCCGTATTGCGGGTGTGGGTGTGGCATGTATCTGGGGGTACGAGCCGGTCGTATTGTAGGTGTGAGAGGTGAAATCGACAATCCTTCCAACAGGGGAAGTCTCTGTGCAAAGGGACGTTTCGGCTATGAATTTGTCAACCACCCTCAGCGGCTTACTGAACCGCTTATCAAGAAAAACGGCGAATTTGTTGAAGCCTCATGGGAGGAGGCACTGGAACTGGTTACGGAAAAATTCTCTCAATACAGGGGGGAACAGTTTGCCTGTATTGCTTCTGCCAAGTGTACAAATGAAGAGAACTACGTTTTACAAAAATTTACCCGGGTGGTGATGGGCACGAATAATATCGACCACTGTGCGCGGCTTTGACATGCCCCTACAGTGGCCGGTCTGGTCACCTCATTGGGAAGTGGGGCAATGACGAATCCGATCAGCGATATCGGTGGAGCGTCGTGTATTCTTGCTGTAGGAACCAATACAACCGTTGCGCATCCCATTGTCGGACTTCAGGTGAAAAAGGCGGTACAAAACGGTGCAAAGCTGATCGTCATTAATCCAAAAGAGATTGATCTCTGCCGATTTGCGGATATCTTTCTGCAGAACAAGCCGGGAACGAATATTGCCCTGCTTATGGGGATGATGCGGATCATCGTGGATGAAGGTCTTCTGGACGCTTCGTTCATCGAGAGCCGTTGCGAGAATTTTGATGATTTCAAAGAATCCCTGAAAAATTTCGATATACTCACAGTGGAAAAGATTACAGGAGTGCCAAAGGAAGACATAATCGAAGCAGCCAGGTGTTATGCCACCAATAAACCGGCTTCTATTCTATACGCAATGGGCATTACGCAGCATATTCACGGTACGGATAATGTGATGGCAACCAGCAACCTGGCATTACTTACAGGGAACATTGGTATGCCATCAACAGGGGTCAACCCTTTGCGTGGACAGAACAATGTTCAGGGCGCTTGTGATATGGGTGCGTTACCCAATGTTTATCCAGGTTATCAACGGGTAGACGATTCGGTGGTACAGAAGAAATTTGAATCTTTCTGGTTCCAAGACTTACCCAGCTCCCCAGGGCTTACACATACAGAGATATTCGATGCCGTCCATGATGGAGAAATAAAAGCGATTTACCTGGTCGGTGAAAACCCTATTTTAAGTGAGGCAAATGCCAGCCATACAGAGGCTGCTATTGCCAAGATTGAGTTTCTAGTGGTTCAGGATATATTCCTTACTGAAACAGCAAGATTAGCTGATGTTGTGCTGCCGGCTGTAACCTTTGCGGAAAAAGACGGGACATTTACAAATACTGAGAGGCGGGTCCAGAGAGTACGCAAGGCAATAGAACCGGTTGGTAATGCTAAAAATGATTTGTGGATAACGTGCCAGATTGCTCAAAGAATGGGGGGGAAGGGTTTTGATTTTTCCAGTCCTTTTGAAGTCATGAAAGAGATAGCCTCAGTCACACCCCAGTACAAGGGCATCTCTTACGACCGCCTGGACAAAGGCGGATTGCAATGGCCCTGTGTTTCGGAGGATCACCCCGGTACACCGATTCTCCATATTGAGCGGTTTGCAACAAAAAGCGGGAAGGCAAAGTTTATGCCGCTGGAATACAAACCATCCGCAGAACTCCCGGACGATGAGTATCCTTTACTGCTTACTACTGATCGTAGTCTGTTTCACTTTCATACAAGCACAATGACTGGAAGGGTAGAGGGTCTCAATGTGTTGGACGGCCATGAATTCGTTAGGATAAATCCGAAAGATGCGGCCCGTTTTGAGGTTACGGATGACCAGATGGTACGGGTATTCTCCAGAAGGGGAGAGGTGGAAGCCAAGGCAAAAGTGACGGATGTTTGCCCACCAGGGGTGGTATCTATGACCTTTCATTTTCCTGAAAGTCGGACTAACGTCCTTACCAACTCCGCGTTAGACCCTGTGGCAAAAATACCTGAGACGAAAGTCTGTGCGGTACGGGTAGAGGGGATGAAACAGTAAAACAGGAGACTGGCACAAGATAAAAAAGGGGAAGAAGGGATCATGTTAGAAGATGTTGTCTTAGATGATTATATAAATAACAATCGCAATAATATTTTTTTGGTGGAGCTGCATGATATGTATATCTTTTAGCTGCCCTGCGATGTTATAGTATTGGGATGGTAGCAGTTTAGTTCAACAAAAATCTACTATAGGAAAAGGCATTAGGATGGTCAGTTTAACGATTGATGGAAAAGAGGTTGTAGCAGAAGAAGGTACTACAATTTTGAAAGCTGCAAAGTCTGTGGGAATTGATATACCCACCCTTTGTTATCATGAAAGATTGAATCCGATAGGTTCTTGCAGGATGTGTGTAGTAGAAATAGAGGGGCTGCCCCATCCGATGACTGCGTGTAATACACCGGTTGTTGAAGGCATCAAAGTCACCACTGCTTCTGGACGGCTTTTGAGGATGAGAGAGGAAACCCTCAAATTGATTCTAGTGAATCATCCCCTTGACTGCCCCATATGTGATAAGGGTGGAGAATGTACCCTTCAGGATCTGGTACATGAGTTTGAGATAGATGGCGCAGGTTACCAGGCTATAAGAGAGAAGCGAGAGTCATCGTACGCTACTCCCCTCATTCACTACTGGCCTGACAGGTGTATAATGTGTCTGCGCTGTATTACAGCATGCAGAGAGATAAAAGGGTTGGGTGCAATCGATATTAGCGGGTCCGGTTTTGATGCAAGTGTAGTCGCCGTAGATAAGGATAAGTGCGAGTCGTGCGGTGAATGTATCAGTGTATGTCCGACGGGTGCGTTGACAGAAAATCTAAGTCAATATAAAGCACGTCCGTGGATGGTAGATCGAGTTATGACTACATGTACCTATTGCGGATGTGGGTGCCAGCTTGAGATCAATGTGTTGGATAATAGGATTACAAGCATAACAACAAAAGATCACGTAGGCATAAATAAGGGCAGTCTTTGCGTAAAAGGACGTTTTGGATATGAATTTATAGAGAGCGAGGAACGGATTACTAAGCCTCTTGTTAAGAAGAATGGAGAGTTTCATGAGGCGAGCTGGGAGGATGCATTAAATCTGGTTGCTGAGAACTTTAATACTATCAAAGCCTCACACGGGGCAGATGCGATTGCGTGTCTTTCCTCTGCCCGCTGCACCAATGAGGAAAACTATCTCATTCAGAAACTGATGCGCGCAGTTATTGGAACGAATAACATAGACCACTGTTCCAGGCTTTGGCACTCTTCTACCGTGGCAGGTCTTGCAACAGCATTTGGTAGCGACGCAATGACAAATCCTATTGCTGATGTCTTGAAGTCAGAAGCAATATTGGTAACAGGGAGTAATACTACAGAAAATCATCCAATCTTTGCAAATTACATTAAAGAGGCTGTATTAAAGAAAGGAGCCAAATTAATAGTTGTTGACCCCAGGAAGATTGATCTGGTTGATTATGCCGGCATCTGGCTTAGACCAAAACCTGGTACTGACATCGCATGGATTAATGGGTTACTCCATATTATTATTAAGGAAAATTTGCATGCTGCAGAATATATCAAAGAGAGAACCGAAGGGTTTGAAGAACTCAAAGCCTGTGTTGAAAAATATACCCCAGAGTATGTTTCAGAGATAACCGGTATAAAAGCCTCTGACTTGGTTAATACGGCCATTACTTATGGAAAGGCTAAGCCGGCCTCAATAATGTATGCTATGGTAATCACTCAGCATATAAATGGAACTGATAATGTAAAGTCCCTGGCAAACCTTGCAATGCTATGCGGTAACATTAGTGTTGAAGGAGGAGGTGTTAATCCTCTGCGAGGGCAGAATAATGTTCAGGGAGCTTGTGACCTTGGCGCCTTGCCGAATGTTTTCACAGGCTATCAACCGGTTACCAATGATGAAGTCAGACAGAAGTTTGAAATGGCATGGGGGGTGGATAATCTACAAGGGAAAGTTGGACTTACCGTCACTGAGATGTTTAATGCTGCAGAAGAAGGAAAAGTAAAGGCAATGTACATTATGGGTGAGAATCCCCTGCTCAGTGATCCTGATCTTAATCATATAGAACATTGCATAAAATCATTGGATTTTTTAGTAGTTCAGGACATATTTTTAACAGAAACTGCGAAGTACGCTGATGTGGTTCTTCCTGCTGTATCTTTTGCCGAAAAGGATGGAACATTTACAAATTCCGAAAGAAAGGTTCAGCGTATAAGGAAGGCGATTAAACCACGAGGAGAGGCTAAGGAAGGCTACCGGATAATATGTGAGTTGTCCAATAAGTTGGGATTCCGGATGGATTATAGTAGTCCGAGGAACATTATGGAGGAGATACGCAAAGTAACCCCCAGCTACGCTGGTATTACTTATGAACGAATCGAGGAAGAGGGTATTCAATGGCCGTGTCCGGATGAAGGCCATCCTGGGACGCCGATCCTTCATGTGGGACAATTTGCAAGAGGTAAGGGGCAATTCACAGCCATTGAATATCAGGAACCGGCTGAACTGCCGGATGATGAGTACCCATTCTTACTGGCCACAGGAAGGGTATTTGCGCATTACCATGCCGGTACAATGACCAGTAAGGGAAAGGGACTTAACATGCTTTATCCTGAGCTTCTTGTAGAGATAAATCCGGATGATGCAGTAAGTCTGGGTATCGCATCCGGTGATTCTGTTCATATCACATCCCGTCGAGGAGATATTAAGGTAAAGGCACAAGTAAGTGAAAGACCGGACAGGGGAGTTGTATTTCTTCCCTTTCATCTCAAAGAGTCACCGGCAAATATATTAACAATAAATGCTATCGACCCTATAGCTAAGATACCACAATACAAGGTATGTGCAGTACGAATAGAGGGGATAAAACAGTAAGACAAAGGACGAAAACAGGAAAAAATTAAAGGGGTTAAAAGGGGTTATGTCGGAATTAATAATAGCATTGTCAATAATAATGGTTAAGGTAACAGTTGTCTTTTCTGTTCTAATGTTGATGGTAGCCTATGTTCCTTTAATGGAAAGGAAAGTTCTAGGACACATGCAGGTAAGGCATGGACCGAGGAGAGTAGGCTGGCATGGTTTGTTGCAGCCTATTGCCGATGGATTAAAACTCTTCTTTAAAGAAGAGATAATCGTTGACCATGCCAATAAAGGATTATACCATCTTGCTCCTGTTTTGTATATGACCTGTGCATTGGCTCTCTATGCTGTTATCCCATTCGGAAATGAGATAAATATCCTGGGGAGGGTTATTCCATTACACATTGCAGACGTAAATATCGGGATTCTCTATATATTTGCCATCTCTTCTCTGGGTATATACGGCGTGGTTTTGGCGGGATGGTCTTCAAATAATAAATACTCTTTATTGGGAGCTATTAGAGCTTCTGCCCAGATGATAAGTTATGAGTTGCCGTTAGGGCTTTCTATTATAGGGGTTGTAATGCTTGCAGGGTCATTGAGTATGGTTGAGATAGTCAATGCCCAAGAGAATGTATGGTTTATTCTATTACAACCATTTGGGTTCCTTTTATATTTAATCTGTGCCTTTGCAGAGTGTTCCAGGACGCCGTTTGACCTTGTTGAATGTGAAAATGAGCTCGTTGCCGGTTATCAAACGGAATACAGCTCTATGAAATTCGCCCTATTTTATATGGCAGAGTATACGCATATCATTGCAGTAAGTGCCATTGCAGTGACCCTTTTTCTAGGTGGGTGGAGAGACCCCCTCATGTCTCCAGTCGTATGGGTACTTGAAAGGATACCCGTTTTGGGTAGCCTTACAATACAGCTTATTGGTCTTGTTCCTCCAGTTGTCTGGTTTTTAATGAAAGTAATTTCCTTTGTGTTCTTTTTCATTTGGGTTAGGGCTACTTTTCCCAGATTCAGGTATGACCAGCTCATGGGGTTTGGATGGAAGGTGCTTCTTCCATTGACCCTGGTCAATATAGTTATAACCGCTTTTATTATGATAATTGTTTAAGACTTTAGGTATAAAGACCATTAGGTAGTGTCCATCCAGAAATGAGAAATTTTGTTCAAGGTCAAGGAAGACGAAGATTTTAACCGCAGGAATATATTGACATGTAGGGGCACATTGCGATGTGCCCTTACATCTGAGCCTGACGCAGAGATTGGGCAAAATGGCCATTTATGGATGGACACTAGGTAAGTGGATGAAGACAATGGTAAACTTGCTTTCTATATAAGAGGTAAAGAGAATAGGAGAGTTCGATGATTATACCGCTCGTCAAAGGCTTAAGTCTTACGTTTCGAAGGTTTTTTTCAAAACCCATAACCATACTCTATCCAGAACAGAGATGGGAGTGTTATCCCAGATTTAGGGGGCGTCATCAGCTCCAAAGGAAGGAAGATGGGAGTGCGAAATGTGTTGCTTGTCAATTGTGTGCCACAGTCTGCCCTTCCGAATGCATTCGTGTTGTGACTGTTGAAGGGCCAGACCATGAAAGGTATGCTGAGAGTTATGAAATTGACTTAAGCCGATGTATATTTTGCGGATATTGTGTTGAAGCATGCCCCGTTGGGGCAATAGTTATGACCGGCGAGTATGAATTGGCCACCTATAATCGTGATGATACCCAATACAATATGGAAATGCTTCTAGAAAAATAGTATAACATAAAAGGAGTTATGGATTATGACAGCCTTTTTCTTCTTTCCCATCGCTATAGTCGTATTAATTTCGGCAAGTTTGGTCATCTTTTTTCGAAACCCGGTACATAGTGCCTTATCCCTGCTTTTGACTTTTTTCAGTCTTGCAGGTCTATATATCCTTCTCAATGCCCAGTTTGTTGCTGCGATTCAGGTTATTGTATATGCGGGGGCCATAATGGTTCTCTTTTTGTTTGTAATTATGTTGCTCAATTTAGACAAAGTAAAGAAGGAGAGAGAAAGACACCCCTTGCAAAAGGCCTTTGGGATTCTAATCGCTTCTCTTTTACTGGTGGTCTTGGGCTCGGTTATCGCTTCGGGAATATTATACGGAACCAAAGGAATCTATACTGTTGAAAAGGTAGCTGCTATAGGGAATACAAAGGCTATAGCAGGTTTGCTCTTTACCGATTGGATTCTCCCCTTTGAGATAACTTCCATACTTTTATTGGCCGCTATTGTAGGGGCTATTGTTTTGTCAAAGAAGGAGTTGTAAAGATGGTACCGATATCATATTATCTTATACTTTCGGCGGTTTTATTCACCATTGGAGTTATAGGGGTCTTGGTCAGGAGGAACGCTATCATCATATTCATGTGTATAGAACTCATGTTGAATGCCGTAAACCTGTCCTTTGTGGCCATATCAAAACACCTCGATTCGTTGGATGGACAGATATTTGTTATTTTTGTTATGACAGTGGCTGCCGCTGAAGTGGCAGTTGGACTGGCGATCATCATAAACCTGTTCAGGAATAAAGAGACCATTAACATTGATGAAGTTAATATTATGAAATGGTAGTGAAAAAGTTTTTTGGTTTTACACTTTAGAAAATCATTTTTTTGCTATTTCAAGCTGGATTCTAAGTGAGAATAAGAGAATAAATTTCCGATAAAATTGGAGGATGGACATGTTGGATTACGTGTGGTTGGTTCCCATATTTCCTGTAATTGGGGTTCTCATCAACGGACTTTTAGGACATAAGTTGAGCAAAAGGCTTGTTGGGTTTGTTGCCTGTTCGGTTATATTTTTTTCATTCGCTCTGTCGGTCCTTCTCTTTTTATCGCTTTTAAAGCTTCCTCCAGAAGCCAGGTCCTTTGAGAAGATCGTTTATACATGGATAGCTACCGGAGACTTTAAAACAAATATAGGTTTCCTGGTAGACCCGCTTTCAATCGTTATGATGCTTGTGGTTTCAGGGGTATCTTTTCTGATTCATGTATACTCTGTTGGATATATGCATGACGATGAAGGATTCAGACGCTATTTCACCTACCTCAACCTGTTCGTCTTTTCCATGCTCGTACTTGTTTGTAGTAATAACTTTCTATTGATGTTTGTCGGCTGGGAAGGAGTGGGGCTGTGTTCCTATCTTTTAATCGGATTCTGGTATCAGAGAAAAGAGCCGGCCGATGCAGGGAAGAAGGCATTTGTAGTGAACCGGATAGGGGATTATGGCTTTCTTTTGGGGATGATGCTGATCTTTGTAACATTTGGGACATTGAATTTCTATGATGTATTTCAAAGTGCACACCATAACTTTCATGTCGGCAATCTCACAATAACTGCAATAACCCTTCTGCTCTTTGTGGGTGCTACAGGAAAGTCAGCCCAGATACCCCTTTACACCTGGTTGCCGGATGCAATGGAAGGTCCTACCCCTGTCAGCGCCTTGATCCATGCCGCTACAATGGTTACCGCAGGAGTTTATATGGTAGTCAGGTGTAATGTTCTCTTTACACTTGCTCCTATTTCCCTTACGGTTGTGGCTATTGTTGGGGTTGTTACCGCTGTATTTACCGCTTCTATCGCATTAACGGCAAATGATATAAAGAGGGTTTTGGCATATTCTACCATCAGCCAGTTGGGATATATGTTCCTGGCATGTGGTGTAGGGGCATACGCCGCAGGTATCTTCCATCTGATGACCCATGCATTCTTCAAAGCCCTGCTTTTTTTAGGAGCTGGAAGTGTAATGCATGCCATGTCAGGGGAACTCGATATGAGGAAGATGGGTGCACTGAAATCGCACATGCCGAGGACTTACTGGACATTTCTTATAGCAACGCTGGCTATAGCAGGGATATTCCCATTCGCCGGATTTTTCAGTAAAGATGAAATACTATGGAATGCTTTTCAGCAGAATACCATCTTATGGGCATTGGGTGCTGGAGCTGCATTGATGACTGCCTTTTATATGTTTCGGGTAGTCTTTATGACCTTCCATGGAGAATCGAGGGTGGATGAAGAGGTGAAAGAGCACCTCCATGAATCTCCTCCTGTTATGACCAATCCCCTGATTATCCTTGCTATCCTGTCTGCAGTCGGTGGTTTTGTCGGGATTCCCATAATCAAAGGGGCGAATTTTTTCCATGATTTCCTGGCACCGGTTACAGGGGGACATGCGGTGGAGTCCGCAAAGATCACGTTGACGAATCTGGCTTATGCCTCTGGTGGGCATGCTTCTGCCGCTGAAGCAGGACACCATTCCATAGGGCTTGAGGTTTTGATGATGATCGTTTCTCTGGCAATTGCAGGAATTGGTATCGGCCTGGCCTATTATATGTACATCAAGAATCCATCTGCTCCCAAGAAACTGGCGCAAAGGTTTACGCTTCTTTATCAGCTCATTTTCAACAGATATTTTGTGGATGAAATCTATGATTTTCTATTTGTTAACCCCATCAAGAGGGGTTCCACACTCTTATGGCAAATATTTGATGCGAAGTTTATTGATGGTATGATTAACGGTGCAGGCCAAATCGTTAAGTGGAGTAGCGTTGGTTTAAAGAGGGTTCAGACCGGTTATGTCCAGAACTATGCCCTTTCCATACTTATCGGTGTTGGGGCGATTATCGTTTATTTTCTTTACATGTAACTTTATTACGTAGTAGGAGGAGTTCATTTAATGAATCAGTTAAACTTCCCTTTATTGACCCTGATTGCATTTCTTCCTGTTCTCGGTGCGATCTTTATCATGCTTATGAATAAAGAGGAGAAGACAACAATCAGGTGGGCGGCGTTAATCACTACCTTTGTCAACTTTTTGTTTTCATTGCCCCTCTTCTTCTGTTTCAGGGATGATACTGCTGAAATGCAGTTTGTGGAAAAAGCAGTCTGGATAAAAGATTATGGAATGAGCTACTCTGTTGGCATAGATGGTATAAGTCTCCTGCTCATCCTGCTTACTACATTTTTTGCACCTATATGCGTGGTCGCATGCTGGAAAGATATAACAGACAAAGTTAAAGAATTTATGATATGTCTCCTTCTCCTTGAAACAGGCATGGTCGGTGTTTTTATCTCCCTTGACCTGTTCTTGTTCTATGTATTCTGGGAAGTCGTGCTCATCCCCATGTACCTATTGATAGGGGTATGGGGGAACCCCGACAGAAGAATATACGCAGCTATAAAGTTTTTCCTGTTTACCATGTTTGGAAGCTTGCTAATGCTGGTAGCTATCCTGTTCCTCTATTTTTACAACCACAGCGTCACAGGGGAGTATACATTTAGCCTCTTGAAACTATACGAGCTTGGGATACCGCATTATTATCAGACCTGGCTATTTTTGGCCTTCTTTTTTGCTTTTGCGATTAAGGTTCCGATGTTTCCCTTCCATACATGGCTGCCCGATGCCCATACAGAGGCTCCTACAGTGGGAAGTGTCCTTTTGGCCGCAGTGTTATTAAAGATGGGAACATATGGATTTTTGAGGTTCAGCATGCCCCTATTCCCTGAGGCATCCCATAATTTTGTCCCTTTGATCAGTATCCTTGCCATCATCGGGATAATTTACGGTGCTCTGGTTTCCATGGTACAAAAAGACCTGAAGAGGTTAGTGGCTTTCTCCAGTGTGAGTCATTTAGGGTTTGTTATGCTGGGGTTATTTGCCCTCAATATGCAGGGTTTACAAGGCGGTTTAATCCAGATGATAAACCACGGTCTAAGTACAGGGGCGCTGTTTCTGCTTGTTGGTATGATATATGAGAGACGGCATACGAGGATGATCGCGGATTTTGGAGGGTTGTCCAAGGTTATGCCTGTTTTTGCCACTATCTTTATGATCGTTACTCTTTCTTCGATAGGGCTTCCAGGATTAAACGGTTTCGTAGGTGAATTCTTAATCCTCTTAGGCACCTTCAAGTCCAATGTCGTATATGCTGTATTTGCTGCAACAGGCGTTATCTTTGCGGCGGTGTATATGCTTTGGATGTTTCAACGGGTCATGTTTGGAGAAGTGACCCATGAAGAAAACAAAAACCTTAAGGATCTTTCATTGAGAGAGGTCGGAGTCCTTATACCGGTTTTGATCCTTATATTCTGGATTGGACTCTATCCCAAGACATTTTTGAGTAAGACCGAGACGTCTATAAAGCATTTCCTAACAGAGTTTAATAACAAGTACGAGATGAGCATTCAAAGAGAAGGTAAGATCCTTGCTGAAAACGAGGGTATAGAGGTATCTGCAAAGAGATAATGAGCATACTATTTGAGGGAGATTGATATGGATTTAGCGATTCCTAGCATAGATATCGCCAGTCTGGGGCCAGAGCTTATATTGAGTATAGCAGCTATACTTGTTTTAATGGTTAGTGTATTTCTACCAAAAGAAAGGAAAGACCCTGCTTGCTACTTGAGTTTATTGGGTATTTTATTTGCTTTAGCAAGCTCGGTAACCCTATGGGGAAAGCCAAAATACGCATTCAATAATATGATATATGTAGATAATTTCGGTCTTTTTTTCAATATGGTTGTTCTTATTACGGCAGGAATAGCCATACTTATGTCAATAAACTACCTGAAAGAGGAGGGTATGAGTCATGGAGAGTTTTTTGCCTTGATCCTCTTTGCGACGGTGGGTATGATGTTTATGGCAATAGGGTCGAACCTGATAACTATTTTCCTCGGTTTGGAAACGATGTCCATATCGATATACGTGCTTGCAGGTTTCCTGCGGGAAAGGGATAGATCCAACGAATCTGCATTGAAGTATCTCCTCCTCGGTGCATTCTCTTCTGCATTTTTGCTCTATGGGATTGCGTTTATTTACGGGGCTACAGGGACCACGGACCTCAAGGGGATATCAGTATTTCTATCTGAGGCTACTTACCTGAATGATCCGATGCTTTTAGCCGGTACAGGACTGTTGCTGGTTGGCTTCGGTTTCAAAATTGCCGCTGTCCCATTTCATATGTGGACTCCAGATGTGTATGAGGGTGCTCCAACTTCTGTAACAGCCTTTATGTCTGTAGGGGTTAAAGCAGCAGCATTTGCTGCATTTGTAAGGGTTTTCTCATATTCTCTTTGGAATCTTCAACCCGATTGGGTGCTTCTTATGTGGATTTTAGCAGTGCTCACTATGACATTGGGAAACATAGCAGCCATTGCCCAGACCAACATAAAGAGAATGCTCGCGTATTCCAGTATTGCTCATGCAGGATATATTATGGTCGGGATGGTGGCATCAAGTGAGCTGGGAATATCCAGTATACTGTTTTATATGCTCGCTTATGCCTTTATGAATCTGGGGGCATTCGGCGTTATTATTGTCTTTGAGCGAAAAGGCGAGAAGAATCTGGATATCGAGGATTATTCAGGCATGGGTTTTAAATATCCAGCTCTTGCACTATTGATGTCCATCTTTCTTTTTTCTCTGGCCGGCATTCCCCCCACAGCAGGATTTGTTGGGAAGTTCTATATTTTCGGCGCTGCAGTAAAAGAAGGGTACATCTGGCTTGCTATAATTGGTGTGATGAACAGCCTGGTCTCCGTTTATTATTACTTAAGGGTCACTGTGGTGATGTATATGAATGAGCCGGTTAAAGAGTTTACGGGTATTACCTGGTCGCCTTCTATGGTTATTGCCTTAATAATTGCAGTAATTGGAACCTTACTGATAGGGATATTACCATCTCCATATCTTGATCTGGCCAAGCAATCCATTCTACTAATGATGTAGCTTTTAAAATTTGCTCTTCAGACATTTTTAAGTATGAGGTGTGTATCTTTAAGCTCTCCAAGTCTCTTTTTTTACCCGAAAATACCTCTTTGACAGGCGAGAGGCCTGTTCTGACTGCAATTTTCATCATTCTTTGTGAGCCAATGGCTCATGAATGTTTCATTATGTGAATGCTTTTGCTTTTATGCTTCTAATTCGTTTGTTTTTTTAAAAGTGGCAAACCTATATGCTTGTGAGCTTAAAAGCCGCGTAACCTTTTATATTCAATATTTGTATTATTTTAGCCTTATGAAACAGAAAGCACTGGCCAAGCTTCAACGGCAATCAAATTTTAACCCGTGCAGAACTCGCATCTTTTCCCCTGTTCTTTCTTAACTCACTTAGATGTTCAAACAGTTGCACGCGTTAAAGTTTGACCACCGCCTTAGCAACTAAAATTTAAAAAAGATAAAATGTTACCAATATTTAAAGCCAAATGATTAGATACTTTCGTTTATTTATAATTTTCATAATTGCGATTCCTTTGTTATTGCATACAGGTATCTTAGCCTCAACAGAGACCGACAGGAAAGTAACGATCGAAGATTTTGATTTTACGGCTATATTTCCAGAGCTCGAGAAAGGTAAGGTTGTTATTACAAAGCAGATCAAATCAAAGGAGAAAAAAGCGAATGCAAATGCCCATATACTGATTGAAGCCAAACAGCAAGAGATTTTAGATGTTCTTATTGACTTTTCAACCTGGCATAGATTCGTTCCATATGTAAAAAAGGCAAGTCCTGTTAAAAAAAAAGGCAATTCAGTATGGGTGACGTTTAAAAACAAAATCTTTTTCTTTGGTTTTGCTTATACTTTAAAGTGTGATATTGATCCTGAAAATTATATTATTTCATGGTCGTTAGATAAATCATATCCTCATAGAATTAATGATACAACCGGCTATTGTCGAATTATTAAAGTGAATGACAGGCAGTCAATTACAACGTATAGTACATATGTCTCTGTTGGAAAGCTTATACCAAAATATTTAGAAAACCATATTGCAAATAAAAGCTTGCCTAAGTTAATGAAAAGTCTGAGAAAAGAGGTAATGTCGCGAAAGAAACATTGATGGTATTAGAAAACAAATCGAACTTTCCCCCATTTTAATGGACACACGTTGAAATATGGAAAGAATCCCTTCCATCCTTTCCTATCCCATGAGAATAAACCTATATTTTGTATTATATCTATTTTTTTCTATCGTATTTCCAGTAAATGCTTATTCAGAAGACAATATTCAAATCGCTGGATTAATAGATATCCGTTCAACTTTCAGTGATGGCAGTTATTCTATTGAAGAGCTGGTTAAGATGTCAAAAGATAGGGGATTTGACGTTGTCGTATTTACTGACAATGACCGTATGGAAATGGAATATGGGTTGTTCCCACTTCGACATATTATAAGAAAGAGGGTCGAAAAACCTTCTGTATTGAAGGGGGCAGGCAAGCTGATATCCAATCCAATTTTTATTAGGTTCGTTAACGAGAGTTGAGTTTTTACGGGCTGTTGCCAAGAGAAAAATCCCTTTTCGCTTCGTCCAAAACGTTTTTTGATAAGTCTAAGGCTCGCTCCAGGCGATTTCAAAACTCGCCCAACTGGGCTCAAACAGTTGAAATCGCTTATCTTCCGCTGAAATTATCCTGAGATACGAAGGGCCAAGACTTATAACAAAAAACCTTTTGATGACCGCTCAAAGGAATTTTTATCTTGGCAACAGCCCCTTTAGTGGCCACATAAAGGAGGGAGATAGAGATGAGAGTTTTGCTTACAGGTGGGGCGGGGTTTATCGGTTCCCATCTATCTGATATGTTGATACATAACGGGCATGAGGTAATTATAATAGATAATCTCACATCCGGAAAGAAGAATAACCTCAGCCCAGATTCTCTATTCTATGAAGGGGATATAAGAGGTGCTATAGTAAAAGAGGTTATGGAAAAGGAAAAACCAGAAGTGGTAATCCACCATGCAGCCCAGATCAGCGTGAGAAACTCTGTTGATGATCCTATTTATGATATGGATGTGAATATCGGTGGTACATTAAATTTGTTGCAGAATTCTGTTAGATTCGGCATTAAAAGGTTTGTCTTTGCCTGCACAGGGGGTGCACTCTATGGTGAACAGGATTATTTTCCCGCAGACGAAGAACACCCAATCCGGCCGATAAGCCCCTATGGTATTGCTAAATCGAGTTGTGAGAAGTATCTGTATTTTTACTATAAAGTGTATGAGTTAAACTATGTCTCCCTAAGATACAGTAATGTTTATGGTCCAAGGCAGGACCCCTATGGAGAAGCAGGGGTAGTTGCGATATTCTCTCAAAAAATGTTGGCAGGGGAACAACCGGTTATAAATGGAAGCGGAGAGCAGACTCGTGATTACGTGTTTGTAGAGGATGTTGCCAGGGCAAATATTCTAGCCCTTGAGACAGGTATATCTGGAGAATTTAACATCGGTACCGGAATAGAAACTACAGTGAATGAACTCTTTAAGGAGGTAAGGGTTCTTTCTAAATCAAATGCTGATGAGGTTCATGGAGAGGCCAATAAGGGAGAGCAGCTACGCAGCGTTATAGACTACTCAAAAGCAAAGAGAGAACTCGGTTGGCATCCGGATGTGCCATTAAATGAGGGGCTAAAACAAACAGTTGCCTTCTTTAAGGAACAGGGTTGATACTTTTAGTATATCATTTCGGTAATCTTACACTTACAAAGCGATGAAGATTGAACGGTTTGAAGATATTGAGGCCTGTCAACCGGCTCGAAAAGCGTATCGTATTACAAAGAAGCCGACCGTGAATCTGACAACATGGGCAGTTACCGGAGCTTCTATATCTTATAGTTCGCCATTAATTTGGCACCCTCATTTAGTGCCATTTTATTAAGTGTTAATATAGGCTTCTTCGACTCTTCCTGTAACCTTCTATCGAGTGCATCTTCGACGAAGTTCAGTGAAATTGCTTTTGTACATTCAAGGTATGCTCCCAGTAAAACCATATTCGCAGCCTGGTTTCCCCCTAACTCAACAGCCTTTTCAGTGGCAGGGATACGATATGTTTTTATGTCATTTCTTTTGATTTCATCCGATATTACGCTACCATCCAGTATTAAAGACCCCCCAGATTTTATCCTGTCTTCTATCAACTGCAAAGAAGAACTGGTCATAGCGAGAGCAAAATACGGGTTAAACATCACTGGGGAATTGATATAATTATTGGATAGGACGACTGTACATTCCGATTCTCCACCTCTCATTGCAGGGGCATAATTGGGAAAGAACAGGGCGTGTTTGTATTTATTTATCCCTGCCTCAAGGAGTAATCGTCCAATTAAAAGAACTCCTCTTCCGCCTGTTCCAATAATCATAAGTTCATGATAGTCCATTGTTACCATCCTTATATGTTGTTAAAAAATATTGGGAAATATATTATTTTTTAATCAAGACTGTCAACATTCTTGAATTCACCAAGTGGATATTCTTTGAGCATTTTTTCAGAGATAAAATCCAGGCAATCCAATGGGTTTAAACCCCACCCCGGAGGGCAGGCGGATACAAATTCTACTAATGAATATCCAATACCATTTAACTGCTTTTGGAAGGCTATCTTCAATGCTTTTCTGGCCTTTTGAAAATTAGCCGGCGTGTGAACAGTACAACGGGCAGAGTAAGAGACTCCTTTCATCGTAGCTGCAAGTTCAGGTATGTGCAAAGGATATCCACTTGTTTTAAGCTCCCTTCCCAATGGGGTTGTCGTGGTCTTCATCCCCAGAAGTGTGGTTGGAGCCATTTGCCCTCCTGTAGTCCCATAGACAGCATTGTTGAGAAACACAGTGGTTAAATTTTCTCCTCGTCCCAGGGCATTCATAAAGCATCCAAGCCCTATAGCCCCTAAGTCACCGTCTCCCTGGACTGTAAATACTGTTGCATCAGGGTGTATCCGTTTGATAGCCGTTGCCATAGCTGGCGCTCTGCCATGGGGGCAGGATGTCCAGTCTACATCTATTGTCAATGGCATTCCCCCAAAACTACAGCCCACTCCGGCGAGGCCTATGGCCTTTCCTTCAATGCCCAATTCCTCGATAACCTCACACAAGAGCCTAGCTATTATACCGTAATGGCATCCAGGACAGTACATTCCAGGGAAATCCGTCCTTAATTTTGGTCTTCCTGTAATTTTTTTAAGATCAGGTACGTTATTTTCCATTTATCTTCTCCACCTCTTCAATGATTCTCTCGGGATGAATTATTCCACCACCACCCGTGTTGTGCCTCGCCCACATCCCCAATAGATGAACGGGAACAGAGGTTTTTATCGAGGCCTCAACATCTTCTATCAATTGACCCTGACTGTCTTCGACTACTAATACCTTTTGTACTTTTGATGAAAGTTGGGATATCTGTTCCGCGGGAAAAGGCCAAAGAGTGATGGGACGTAACAACCCCAGTTTAAGCCCTTTATTGCGACCCATATCTACAGCACCTCGGGCTATTCTTGCAGATGAACCATAGGCAACTATAAGTAAATCGCAATCTTCCGCCATATATGTTTCGTATCTTACTTCAGCCTTTTTTATTTCTTTGTATTTTTCTATCTGCTTCATGTGGTAGTTTACCACTCCACCATAAGTAAAAAAAGCAGCAATATGAGCGGCTCTATTTCCGCCTCTTTTCTCTTTTCCGGTCAATGCCCAGTCCTTCTTGGGGAGTGGTTCGAATTCCAATGTCCTTAACTCGATCGGTTCATCCATTTGACCCAATATAAAGTCGGTGACTAACAGAACGGGTGTCCTGTACTTATCTGCCAAAAAAAATGCAACTTGCATGAGGTCGAAGATTTCCTGGCATGACGCCGGTGCTAATACAATTGCTCGATATCCGCCGTGCCCGCAGCCTTTTGTTACCTGAAGATAATCGGTCTGTCCTCCCTGACCTCCTGTCCCGATTCCCGGCCCCATACGCATCACATTAACGATAACTGCCGGAATTTCTGTCTCAGCTAAATAGGATATACCCTCTGCCATCAGGCTGAAACCAGGACTGGATGTTGAAGTCATTATCCTTTCCCCTGCTAAACCCCCTCCGTATACCATGTAAATAGACCCGCTTTCACTTTCAGATTGGACAAAAACTCCGCCTATTTTTGGCAATTCCCTGGACATATATTCCGGAATCTCGCTTTGCGGTGTAATTGGATAACCGAAGAAGTATTTACAACCAGCCTGGATTGCTCCTCTGGCTACTGCATTATTCCCTGAAACAAAAATTCGATCTGACATAACCTTTTCCTTCTCTTTGGGTAATAAAAAATATGCATTGTGTTTTTAAATATCTATCTTTATTAAACGATAGAAATATATAATTAATTTTCTATGTATCGATAAACATCTATAGTGCATTCTGGACACATCCAACCGCAGATTCCACAGCCATTGCAATTGTCTTCATTTACAAATATCGGTAAGGGTGCTCCATTTGGGTTAAATCTATCCTTCGAGATTTCTATACAATCCCTGGTACAAAATTTTACACAAAGCTGACACCCTTTACAGTATGATTCGATAATCTCTATTTTGCCTTTTGCCACTTTTTTATTCTCCCTTCTCTCAACTAATAAATGCAGGTATAAGGTTCAAGGATGTTATTGCTAAATTTGAGCAATTGGCCATAAATATGAATGGTTCAATATTATGGTCTATTAAAATAATATTTCTAGCAGATAATGTCAAGAAATATAATAAAAAAATTTTGCCGGATGATATTTTTAATCGATCACCTTCCTTCCTGTAAGCTTAATAAAAACATCCTCCAAATTACTCTTTCGTATAATGGCATCCCTGTCCAAAGAGGCGACAAACCTTCCTGCATCTTCCCTGTTCTTAAAAAATCTGGCTTTAGATCTGTCATCGTCAAGCATCTCCACTACAAAACGCCCGGTCCTCTTCAATAACTGCTCAGGGATATCTAAGGCAATCAGCCTTCCGTAATCGATTATTCCCACCCTATGACATAGAACCTCTGCTTCTTCAATATAGTGGGTAGTAAGAAATATAGTCGCCCTTTCCTGGTTTATTCTTCGAATAATGCCCCAAATATTCCTCCTGGTTTGGGGATCCAGCCCAACCGTTGGCTCATCCAAGAACAACACCTTAGGCTCATGGAGCAGTGCCCTTGCGACCATAAGCCTCTTTTTCATCCCCTCGGAGAAGGTTTTAACAAGGCTTGATGCCCGATCCGAAAGTTGTACAAACTCAAGCATCTTTTCGATGTGCATTTTCATTTTGCCCCATTCCATTCCATGGAGCATGCCATGGAGCTTGAGATTTTCATATGCAGATAACTCCCCATCCACGTTGAGGTATTGGGGTACTACCCCTATACCACTTTTGGCCTTGACCGGTTCTTCTACAACATTGAAGCCAGAGACAAAGGCATGGCCAGAAGAGGGTTTGGTCAAGGTAGTCAGGATTCGGCAGGTCGTAGTCTTTCCAGCCCCATTAGGGCCCAAGAATCCGAAAATCTCTCCTTCTGTAATCTCCAAATCAAGGTTGTCGACAGCAATGATACTACCGTATGTCTTGGTCAATGCTTCTGTTTTGATAAGAGGTTTTACAATTGGAGTCATAAACTCGCCTTTTTTACACAGGTTATTGCCCCCAAAAAGAACAGTATGGAATAGATTATCATAACTAAAAAGGATATCAGGGGGATGTCCATTCCGAGGGCTGCCGCCCGAATGCAAGAACTGGCATGGGTTAAGGGAAAAACCTGAGCAATTAGATAGGCCCATTCAGGAAATCTGGACAGGGGGAAAAATGTTCCGCACAGAAACGACATGGGCACAATAAAAAAGCCGTTAAAACTGGCCTGGTCTGCATGAGATTTCACTATCATCGATGTGATCACTGCTGCAGAAGCAAACATAAACGTATTGAAGATTACTGAAAGCAGTAAAGCCCAGTTGACGTTTAGCCTTATCCCGAATGCAGCGGCCAGGATGAATATGATAAAGGATGCCAGCATTCCTCTGACCATTCCGCTTAAAACCTCTCCTAAAACGATTGAGCTAGAAGAGATGGGAGCAGTCTGAAACTCCTCAAAGGTCATCCAGTAAAAGCGGGAAATGTTAATGTCCATTGCTATGCTGAAAGTTTGACTCATCGAGGATAGAGCAATAAGCCCCGGTATCATGAATGTCAGATAATCCATGCCTTCAACTTGCAGACTCCTTCCCATGCCCCAGCCAAACGCGATGAGAAAAAGAAGAGGGGATATCGCATAAGAAGCCATGACCCTTATTAATCTTCTTCTTAATATGACCATCTCTCGCCAAAATATCGCATAAGTCCCCACCATTAACCTCCTTGAGGAGTTTACATCTTCGATTTTACTGGTTTATATCAATCTAAAATAATACCTGAAATCTATAGATTCACACAGCATATAATATCAAAATCTTCATCTCCTGTGTTTCTCATCCCGTGAGCCTCGTTCTCATCCACGAATACAAAATCTCCAGGGCTGAGTTCCCTCTCTGAATCTTTGGTAAAGATTACCCCGTTCCCTTTTAAAACATACTGTTCATGTATCTGAGGGTGAGAGTGAAGAGGTATGGCACCTCCTTTTTTAATTGATACAAGCCGCATGGCAAATTTTTTAGCACCTTCTTTCTCTGATATGAGCCATTGAATGGCGGTATTTTTGACCCCCTCCATTGGCAATCGGTCTACCTTTACTTCTTTTGTTTTTCCAGCATACATAATTTTTCCTCCGTTATTCTTTTTTTTTAATAAAAAGATTTCATTAGGTGTTCTCAAATATGCTTTTCAAAATCTTTTTGCTCGTATTTGTGGGGCATTTATTTATTTTTTTATTTATGGCAGCTTCTATCTGGTCACTTCCATTTCTATCCGGATTTTCTCTGTCAAGAGACCATCTTGATGGATTGTTCCGAATATATTCCCTAATCTTGGTTAATTCATCTTCATGACGGATGACGTGTTCATAATAATTTCGTTGCCAGAATTTTTCATGGAATGGTCGCCATGAACGCCGTTTAACATTACGAATATATTCATTGGTGGTCATGGTTTTAAACCATTGAACAACCCTATGTAGGGGCGAACCCGTGTGTTCGCCCTTTTCTGGAGAGGCAACCCTGTGTGATGGGACAATATTTGGGTAGACACATTGATCTGGATAGACACATGGGTCAGGGCAGACACATGGGTCAGGGCAGACACATGGGTCTGCCCCTACGTTTATGATAACACCATGAATGTGATTGGGCATAATAACGAATTCATCCATCTCTATATCGGAAAATTTGGACGGCAATCTATTCCACCAATTCTTCACCATCATTCCTGCATCGGACAACCTCATTTCCGTGTCCATAATATCTCCCAATAAACATTCTCTATTGTGTACACAGATTGTTACGAAATACACCCCTGACTGGGAATAATCGTATTCTTTCAACCGTATTGATCTTCTATGATGAATATCAGGATTGTATTTCATGATTTTTCTTTACTCATTCTTTGGGTTATTTCCTATTCGTTTCGTTCTGAGTTTTATTTCTCGCATTCTCCAGCAGTGAGTTTTTCTTCCCACCCGGCCGCATGCAATTTAGGATCAATCAATTAATCATATTTAACAGTAGAAACATTTCAATTTATTCTACATTATCTAACTTCGTAATTCTTGAGAGTCGGTGATACATGCTTTCTGATTTTTTCCCTGGGCTTTTCTATTGAGGTAAATCTCTAATGAGAATTTTGCAAAAATTACCTTTAAACAATTAGCGTTTTTACCCTTTGAAGTCAACGATATTTTCGACTTTTTATAATCCCGCATACCCCACCTCATTCCATTCGATTGTATTGGGAAGAAAGAAGAACTATGCAGAATTATTGCATAAAGAAGGTGTAAGGGATTTTTATTGTTGACTATTATCTTCTCTCTCTGATAGCATTATATAATTAGTCTGCTTTTAAAGTTGAAAGAGTCATTCCAGGGTCTTGGGGAGTTCTTTACATTGTTCTCCTTTAGGGCACTGGTTAACAGGGAGGTTTTTAATGGGACTAATGAATTTGCTATTCAAGGATCCTGGGGCTTTTATTGTTTTGGTTCCTCTCCTTTTATATTCCGTTATAATCCATGAGGTAGCCCATGGCTGGGTAGCAGAGAAGATGGGGGATCCTACTGCTCGTATGCTTGGAAGAATAACCCTTAATCCGATGAAACACCTGGATCCAATTGGGTCGTTGATGGTTCTTATCTTTGGTTTTGGATGGGCGAAACCTGTCCCTGTTAACTTTTCAAATTTGAGGGACTATCGTAAAGGGATGATACTGGTATCCTCCGCAGGTATCATAGCCAATATTATTGTAGCGTTTTTTGCTCTTTTGATTATACAGATGAACATCTTTTCTCCCTGGGGGAGTATGCCGGTAATACTGGCTGTACTTGCACAAATAAACATCATATTGGCAGCCCTCAATTTAATCCCCATCCCCCCCTTGGATGGTTCTAAAATCCTGATGGGGTTTGTTTCCAACAGGATGCAGTACCAGCTGATGCAATTAGAACCGTATGGAATGTTTATCATCATTGGGCTGCTTGTCTTTGGGCTGTTGACTCCATTAATTATCTTCTTTCAAAGGATAATTGTAGGGATTATCGCTTTGATTCTTTAAGAATACCAAGGCAAAAGAGGATTGAGCTGTAAAGATTGTATTTTTAAGAAGCAATGACAGATAATAGTCACGTTGGGTCGAGCCAAAGTTATAAGAGGTTCTAGGGTAGTTTTATCAGGGATTCTTTCCCCAAACCTAGTTTTTCTAATATGTCGTACGCCCACTTGACCATCCCTATTTCCCTTTTAGAATGAGCATCACTGCCGATGCTGAATTTTACACCTCTTTTGGCAATATGTTCTATGATATGAGGCTCGGGTACTTTTCTGAAACTATTCAATTCAATAGCTACATCTCGTTCTAAGGCTGCGTCTATTATTTTATCCCAATCCGTGTCATTGATATACCATGGGTGAGCGATGATATCTATCGGGTGGTCTTTTATGAGATTGGTGATGGCGTTGCGGAAAGTACCCCTGACCGGGCCGTGATTCGAGATTAGAAGCAAATCTAACTGTTCTCTATATTTCATTACCTTATCGATTGTAGGTATCTCGGCTTCTAGTCCGGTAAGTATTTTTATTGAGGATTTTCCTTTTATCCGATTCGCCTCATTAATATACTCTTCAATCGTATTTTCATCTATTGTGAATATATTATTGCTAAAAGCATGATCAGTAAATGCGATGTATTCTAATCCTCTTTCTTCGGCTGTCTTAACCACCTCTTGCATTGTACATCTTCCATCCGAAAATGTTGTGTGAATATGCAAATCCATTTTAGGAATCATAAAAAGACCTTTTAGCAAGATGGAGTTTATCCAGTATTTAGACTCTCCAAAGACAGATTGAATACTTTTTGATTTTGTATCACAGACGATTTCCTTAGTCAAATATGAATGACCCTGGATTTTTTTTGGGGTTTATAAGACGCTAAGGTTCTATTCGTTGTTGAGAAAGTTTCCCCCTTCATTGTATCTTGCTTTTTGTCTAACATTTTGTATTTTTTGATATTCTTTTTCTTGACAGGAGAAACCGATTTAGATAGTCTCTTTAGATAGGTTTTTAGGGTTATTAATTTGTTTAACATTCATATTTATAAGGAGGCGATATTATGGTAGGGATTACTTCTTATGGGGCCTATATCCCTATGTACAGAATGAACCTACAGACGCTTGCCCAGACTTGGGGTGGCTATGCGGGAAAAGGTGAAAAGGCAGTGGCCAATTGGGATGAAGATAGCCTCACTATGGCTACTGAATCCTCAATCGACTGTCTGAACGGTATGGATAGGTCACTAATTGACGGCTTGTATTTTGCTACGACGACTCCGGCTTATAGAGAAAAACAAAATGCAAGTATAATTGCTAAGGTGATAGATTTGAGACGGGATATAATTACAGCGGATTTTACCAATTCAGTGAGGGGGGGGACAAGCGCTTTGAGGGCAGCTATAGACGCGGTTGGTGCCGGATCCGCAAAGAGGTTCCTGGTTGCTGCTGCCGATTGCCGTGTTGCAGCTCCGGATTCCAAGTTCGAAAATCTTTTCGGTGACGGTTCTGCTGCCCTTTTGATAGGAGATTCAGACATCGCTGCACAAATCGAAGGTAGTGCCAGTATCTCCAGTGAATTCATCGACATATGGAAGAAAGAGGGCGACAGGTTTGTCCAGGCATGGGAGGACAGATTCATAATTACCCAGGGCTACCTTGCTCATCTTGAAGAGATAATCTCCATCTTATTCAAGAAATATAACGCTACCTCTAAGGACTTCAGTAAGGTGGTATTCTATGCTCATGATCAACGAAGGCATGGTCAACTTGCAAAGAAGTTGGGTTTTGACCTAGAGACCCAGGTACAGGATCCACTTATTTCCACAGTAGGTCATACGGGATCTGCCCAGGCAATGATGATGCTGGTGGCAGCACTAGAAGAGGCCAAACCAGGAGATAGAATCCTGTTTGCCAACTATGGCGATGGGGCAGATGCCTTCATCCTAAAGGTAACAGATCAGATAGAGAAGATCAGGGACAGGCGTGGCATAAAGAAAAACCTGGCATCGAAGATGGGACTATCGTCCTATGGAAAGTATCTCCATTTCCGAAACCTTATGGATTGGGGTCAAAAACGAGAACCAGATAGGTATGGAGCGGTATCCATGTCATGGAGGGACAGGGACTGGGTCCTCAGTTGTCATGGGCACAAGTGCAGGCAGTGTGGCACCATACAGTTCCCAATGCAAAGGATATGCACATGGTGCCAGGCCAAGGATGACTTTGATGAAGTAAGGTTGTCGGACAAAAAAGGCATTCTCTTCACTTACAGCATGGATAACCTGGCTACATCAGTGGATAAACCAACAGTAATCGCTATCGTCAATATTGACGGGGGAGGTAGGCTCTCTACTATATTGACGGATCGAGATCCTGAAAAGATCAGCCCTGATATGCCGGTAGAATTCACCTTTAGAAAAGTTCATGAAGGACAGGGCGTTATCAACTATTTTTGGAAATGCCGTCCATTAAGGGGATAAGGAGGGATGAAAAATGGCAGAGAGTTTTAAAGACAAAGTTGCAATAATTGGCATGGGATGTTCCAAATTTGGCGAAAATTGGGACTTGGGAAGCGAAGATATGATCGTCGACGCCACCTATAATGCATTGGAGGATGCAGGAATTGAGATGAAGGATATTGATGCAGCATGGGTAGGAACAATAGGGTTCACCGGTACTGGAGCCGGTATGACGTCTACTGGTATTACCGGGGCAGCAATATCGATGCCATTGAAGCTCCAATACAAGCCTGTTACCCATGTGGAGAACGGATGTGCTACAGGGACAGATGCCTTGAGAAACGCAGCCTTTGCTGTAGCTGCCAAGGTCTATGACATCGTCCTTGTGGTGGGTGTCGAAAAGCTCAAGGATACTGGTTATGGAGGACTTGGTGAGCTGTCCATACCTCCACACCCTGTATTTGAGGGGGGTATAACTGCTCCTGGCATGTATGCCCTGGCAGCAACCAGATACTTTAAAAAGTATGGGCTCAGTCCTGAAGAGGGGAAGAAGATGCTGGCAAAGGTATCGGTAAAGAGTCACTATAATGCCTCAAGAAACCCCAGGGCTCACCTTCGAAATGTCATAACCGAAGAGCAGGTGTTGAATGCACCAGTGATTGCATGGCCCCTTGGGTTATTCGATTGCTGCGGTGTGACGGACGGGGCAGGTGTGGCGATCCTCTGCCGTGCAGAAGATGCAAAAAAGTTTAGGGATGACTATGTACTCATCAAAGGATTGGGGCTCTCCATAGGTCCGGGGCAGGGCAGTATCAGGACGGATTATGACTTTACTATCTGGGACGAAACCGTACATGCGGCCAAAGAGGCCTATGCCATGGCAGGGATAAAGAATCCCCGAAAGGAACTCAGCCTCGTTGAGTGTCACGACTGTTTTTCCATCTCCGAGGTCATAGCCGTCGAATCTCTGGGACTCTGCGAGAGGGGGAAAGCCATAGATGACCTCAATGCAGGTGCATGGACGCAGGAGGGTGATATACCCGTCAATCTCAGCGGGGGTTTAAAGGCCTTTGGCCATCCTATCGGTGCCAGTGGCTGCAGAGAAGCCTATGAGGTATATAAGCAGCTTCAGGGAAAGGCAGAAGACAAGTCACGTCAGGTAAAGAATCCGCGAATGGGGCTCGTTCATAATCAGGCAGGTCTGCCAGGGAAATTCATGTGTGCGGTGGCTGTTTATGGGCTACCTGATTAAGTGAAAATTTTACTATCCAGTATCTAAAGGGGAGATGGCTTAAAAGGGTACTATTTGTCTATTTCATTCAGGTGTTTTCTGGCAAAGCCAATGGTTGGATCCAGGCTGAGGGCCTTTTCAAACATGGGTATTGCCTTTTTTATCTCCCCTTTTTTTTTAAGATTTACGCCTATATTTGCATAATCGATCGCAGATTTAGGATCGATCTGAACGGCCTTCATGAAGCATTCGATCGCCCGATCATGCTCTTTGAGTTTAAAATAGCAGTAACCCATCAGGTTATAGATGTCTTTCCTCTCTGGTTCTGCTTCTTTCGCTCTTTTAAGTGCGATTATTGCCTCCTGGTATCTCTCCATTTCCTTATAACAGAGACCCAGATGATAATATATGCTACCCAAGTCCTCCTCTTGAGGTTTAGAGGTCAGGGCTTTTTTAAGATACTCCAGTGCAACCTCGAGGTTCTGCATGCCCAGATGGCAGATTCCCATATAGTAATATATAGGGCTTTTGTTTGTAAAAAACCTCTCGGCAAGATTCATCATGGTAAGCCCATCATCGTACTCTTCAATATTTATATGACTTAGTCCCATATAGAAGTATAAATCACCCAGAGGAAGCTCTTCGGATTGTAGTTTTAAGGCATCGTGAAACCTGTCGATAGCCTCTATATAATCCCTGAGGCCAAATTCGCAGAGCCCTCTATAATAAAAGACCATCGCTGAGGGGGGGATATGTCTTTCAGCCTTGTCTAGAGCAGAGCTGGCCTTTGTTATCTCATTCTTACGAAGGTGACACAATGCCTTGGAAAGTAAAATTGCACCTATATCTTCAAAGTCCTTATTCTGTTCCAACACTCGATTGAAATGTTCCAATGCCCTGTCATAGTCTTTTTGCTTAATCAGCTCCATACCAAAATGAAAGGAAATGCTGTCTGCATCTTCTTGTCGATCGTTTACTTTCAGGGTGTCTTCCATAAGGGCAAGTGATTCCTCGTAACAGTCCATACAGTCGCTTCTTTTGTTTTCATCTGTTTCGAGTGTATTGGATAACTCGTGTAGAATATGTTTGGAATAGAGGTTTGAAACAGAAGGGTTTGGAGACATTGCCTTAAAACAACTATAGGTATTGCCCTCTTTTTCGCTCAATACAACAGAGCGACATCCAGGAAGGGGACCCTTGATAGGGGCATTCGCCCATGTCATGATATTATCAAATACAGTATGAACCCCCAGGGTATATAAGACCGACCTCAAGTTGTCGCCTCTCATTAGTTCCAGATAGATTCTTTCCTTATCACTTCTTACTTTATCCTTAATTATGGAAAAGGGAAAACCTTCTGGGATATAAACACTGGGGATCATCATCCGTTCCCTCAAGAAATTCATACATCTCTCGAAAAGTTTTAAATCGTTCTTCTCTTCTAAAATAAGAATCGGTAGGATCATGATACGTGATACGCTCTGGTGAAGATATCCTTCCTCGTTAAACGGGTTGATTTTCTTAAAAAGAGTGTTGTAAATATTTTCAAATAAATCTTCGAGAGGTAATGGATGTACAGGATGGATGTTTATCCTGTAGAAGGGGAAGTCCTTAAGAAAAAAGGATACCTGCCTTATAATCTCCTTTATTGCATGGAAATCCTTTGATAAATCTTGTGAAAGAAGGTAAATATCTGAGTAAATATCCAGATAAGGGAAAAGGTCAACGAGGCGTCTTTGAAACTCATTATTGGTGGTTCCCTTTATCTCTTCATCCATAAGGGCATAAATGCTTTTAAAAGAAAAATCCGGCATGATCAGGATACCTTTCTCTTTGCACCATCCAGAGATTCCTTCTCCCATATAGTGCTTATCTTCTTGATTTCGCTAAAAGACAGGTGTTTGGTTTCGTACTGCTTCCCGATGGAGATATACAAAGGAGCAGTCTTTTCGAGGGGCTGTATTCCGTATTTTTGGTGAGAATCGAAGACCTCTGTACCAAAATACAGTTGCATCTGTTGGGAATTAGAATTCCCTCTGATCTTAACATTATTATCCTTTAGAAATTGGAGTGTCTTCATTGCATCAGCAAAGGTCTCGTTGGGGAGGCCATACTGGGTAAATAATTCAACATCTATTTCGTATTTTTGTGTTAATCTTATCGCTCTTTGCATGTCATGCAATGAGAGATTTTTATTTAGATAATTAAGGACATTTTCTGAAGCGGATTCCAACCCATAAGCAATAAGATACACCCCTGCATGCCTCATCTTCTTTAAAAGCTCGTCATTAATAAGATCCACTCTGGTCTCCAGCCAGATCTGTGCATTTATTTCCCTCTGAATGATCTCTTCCATCAGTCGATCTACTCTCTCGATATTGATAGAAAAACTCGGGTCAGCAAACCAGAACTTCTTTATCCCCTTTTTATAGACCCATTCGATCTCCTCAATTACCCTTTCAATAGAATGAAACCTTACCTTTCTTTTAAAGGCATTCGGCGTATAACAAAAGATGCATCCATAAGGACACCCTCTGGAAGTAAACATTATTGCCTCTTCAAGGTTGGAGAAGTCTATAAGGTCGTCTTGAAAGTAGGGGGAAGGATATCTGTCCAGTTTTTTAAAAGGAATGATTTCGTCTCCGTCATAAAATAGATGGTCATCGCACCTGCAGGAACTCCCAGGGATCACATTATCCTTCCTTTCATCCCGAATCGCCTCAGCAATATTTAAGAGTGCAATTTCACCTTCATCTCTACATATAAAATCGATACACCTGATCGATTCAAGGGCTGAAGAAGGCATAAAGGTAGCCTGAGGTCCTCCGATTGCAATTTTTATCTTCGGATCAACGGACTTTATAAATCTTGCAATGCCTATAACATAAAGGATATTCCTTTGATAGGTAGAGAAACCAACCAATCTGGGTTTAAAATCATTGATAATTGAATAGAGCATATGAAGAGAAAAAGGCGTATTTTCTCCAATATTTACAATTTTAACCTGGAACCCTTTCTCCTTTAGGAAAGCTCCGATATAGGCCAAAGAGATAGGGACTGCTGGTGGAATAAAAGGATTTATTTCGAATAATAGTACATTCATAAATCGTCCATAATAGAGAAAACGAGATCAGTTTTCTTGTTTTTATTTAATATAATACCTTCAGTATGAAAGACTATCTACCAACTTGATGTAAGTAAGTCAATAAAAATAACAGATAGATGGATGATAATATATGAATAACGAAATGAATTTTATATAAGAAATTAGGGCATGAAATAATTTCACAATTAATGGAAAACTTTTCATACTCAACGTGCTGTTGCCTAGATGTTTGAGTCAAAAAGGCGAATTTAAAATCGACTGGAGTGAACCTTTGACTTCTCAATAAACACATTGGAGAGGAAAGGGGTTAAGCTATTTCACGGTGAAATGTTAATGTGCCTGTTAATGAGTTTCTTGGCATAAATTTTGCTTTATTAAATTAATAAGAAATAAATAAAAACGTTTGAAAAAGGCAAACCATTCGAAAGTATGGGACGCAAAGCTTCTGGCCTAAGTCCTTTTAAAGGATATGGCAGCAGAGTTGCCGGCGGATGCAGTACCTCCAAGTGACTGCACTCGATTCGGGAAGTAAATATGGGGGGTACTGCGATGATCAATATAAATGTAATATCATATAGGAAAGTCATATTCTTGACGTTCCTATTTTTTTTGTTCACATACCAGAGTTATGCATTAGATATTACCCTTCAGTGGGATGCCAATACTCAGCCGGATCTTGCCGGATATAAGGTTTATTATAAGGTGGATTCTTCTGGTGAACCTTACAATGGCACGGAAGCTATTGAAGGTGATTCGCCGGTTGTTATGTCACTTGCACAAGATGAAAGTTCAGATCCAGACACAGTGGAGTTTACACTACATGGGTTGTCGGATGTTAATACTTACTATTTTACAGTTACAGCAAACGATGACCAGGGTTATGAGAGTAACTACTCCAATGAAGTGAATACAAGCGTTACGGGGAATATAGCACCGATAGCGGATGCGGGAGTTGATCAGACGGTAAGTGAGGGTGTTTTGGTAACATTGGATGGTAGTAACTCTACGGATTCAGATGATGGTATAGCGACATATCTTTGGACTCAGACAGGAGGGATTGCAGTAACACTGTCAGATACCACTGTTGCGCTTCCTACTTTTACCTTAGCAGATGTCGGACCAGAAGGAGAATCTTTAACCTTTGAACTGACTGTTACGGATAAAGGGGGTCTCAAATCTTCCGATACATGTGTTGTTAATGTGACAGAACTTCCAGATAACATCTCCCCTACCATTTTGGATGGTAAGATTATTGACTATCGTACGATCGAAATAACGTACAGTGAAGATAGCATGCAAAACGCTTTGGATGAAGCCAACTATAGCTTCAGTCCTTCCTTGAACTTCGCTTCTTCAGGTAGCGATATTACAACTACAGACGGAAGTACTTATCGACTTTTAATGGCGTCCATTCCAGAGTATACGATCATTAAGTTGACTTTGACTAATATAACGGATGCAGTAGGAAACGCGCTGGTCTCTAATTACACAATAATCAATGATGATGACGGCGATGATATTGCAGATGACTGGGAGACCCTCTATAAGGTTGATGACCCAGCCGCAGACGCAGATGGTGATGACTTAAATAACATGGAGGAGTACAACTATGGTCTGAATCCCAATGATTCCGATACAGATGATGATGGTTTACCAGACGGATGGGAGGTTAGTAATGGCCTTGACCCAAGCAATGGTAGCGGAACAGACGGTGGAGATGGGGACTTCGATGGCGACGGATGGACAAATTACGAGGAGTATCTCTATTCTTACGATCCCGATAACGCTGAATCACCGGCAGCAATTCCCCCGGAAGTGGTAGAGACTATCCCACACAATAGTGCGGGAATCACCGACTCAACACGTGTACCGGCAGACACCTCTTTCTGTGTTCGTATAGAAGATGATAACGGAATAGACATAACAGATACCTCAAGCATTGTATTCACCATAGGAGTAGACAATGAGGGTGTCTATTCAAGAGATTTAAGCGATAGTGACGTGGTCAGGGTTGTCAAACTTGCCTCAGATGATGATACAGCGATTATGGACTTTTGGGTCGTCTATGACAGATCCAGAGACGTTGGGGGTAAATATTCATTCGGAGCCAGGGTTGACGTAATTGTAGACATAAAGGATAATCGGTACAGCATCACGAGTCGTAACTACAGCTTTAAGGTAGAAAGTGAGGAGGAATACGATTATGCCAATGATCCTGCTAATATACCAGCTACAACGGAATCGGTTGAGGAAGGTCTGGTGACCATAACGATTACTAGCGAAGACGAACTGAACGGATTCCAGATCATCTATGACGAAAGCGAAACGATAAGACCGCGACTTGGACCGAATGGTGAAATTCCATCGTTGAATGTTCGAGGTTCGTCCTCTGTTGCTTCTCCTTTGAATCTGCAACCATCCACGATATTCGATAACCCTGTCATGCTCATCATGCCCTATAATGGCAAAGGAACAGTTCGGAAGCTCAAACTCCATCTATATAGAGGGATCGAGTGGGTATATGCTTGTAGTTCGTATAATACCGGAGGTGTAATTCAACCGGAGGGTGAAGGGTGGGCTGTTCCTGGGTCATTGGTATGTAATGACAAGGCAGATCCTCAGACCCTTGAGGTTCAGATTCGGCATTTCTCGGGTTTTCAGACCAGTTATGACGGCAAGATAGAGACCGGATACAGTGACGGAGATATTAACAGTGAAGGAGGTAGCGATAGTAACACCAGCGGATGCTTTATTGCAACAGCAGCCTTTGGCTCGCCTGTAGAACCCCATGTAGAAATATTGAAGGACTTCAGAGATATTTATCTGCTTACAAATAAACCCGGTCAGAGTTTTGTTCGATCGTACTACAGATATAGTCCCCCTATCGCTGATTTCATTGCAAAACATGAAAGCCTGAAGATAACGGTAAGGGCTACACTCTATCCTCTGGTGGGGATGAGCTACATGGCATTAAACATGCCTCTTGTAAAGAACGCATCAGTAGTACTCATTTTGCTGTTACTTTTGAGCCTTACATGGGTATTCATGCGGCGGTTCAAAGGGGCTGGCCTTTCGGTGGATACAGGTGCTGCTACATAGTGTCCATCCAGAAATGGCCCTTTTGCCCAATCTCTGTGTCAGGCTCAGATTTTAATCCTCGAAATATGTAATATATTCCTGCGGTTAAAATCTTCGCCTTCCTTGACCTTGAACAAAATTGCTCATTTCTGGATGGACACTACCTAGAGGTAGATCAGAATCTGAAGCGAACGATCAACGCAGCAGGGCAGGAAGAAAAGTGACCTGATCAATCGGCTGGGAAAGAGATGCGTAAAAAACCCATCGAAAGTCAGATATGCTCAACTTCTTCAAGGAATTCGTCAAGAGTTATTATTCTGAAAAGCGGGTATATCGGTGACTTACGATAGAGCTTAATCGCAGTATCATGGAGTTCCCTCTTAGGTGCAGCGCAACAGTCCTCCAGAATAATAACACGAAAGTCATTGGCCAGACCATCCCACGCGGTAAGCATCACACACACATGGGTATTCATGCCGCAGACTGCAATCGTATCTGCCCCAAGGGTTCTGAGGGTCATGTCAAGGTCTGTCCTGAAGAATGCGCTAAACCGCCTCTTCTCCAGAATCATATCCTCTGCTTCTGGTTTCAACTCGTCTATCACCTCGACCCCTTCTGTCCCACGGATAGGTCCGGAACGCATCTTGCCTCCAAACATAAAATCCTGAGACAGAAAGCTGTCGCATGCGTATATGATCGGGATATTTGCGCTCCTGCTCTCCCTTAAGAGCTTCTGGATGTTCGATATTATCCCCTCACTCTTTGCTTTAACGGTGGGGTTGCTGCCAACCCCACCCTTCAACATGTCGACTACAATTATGGCTGGTTTCATTTACTGTATTCGTAAAACCCCCTTCCTGTTTTTCTTCCTAGATATCCGGCTTCCACATACTTTTTTAAAAGAGGACATGGGCGGTACTTTGGATCGCCCAGTTCATTATGAAGTACCTCCAGTATGGCCAGGCATGTGTCCAGCCCGATTAAATCGGCCAGTGTGAGAGGGCCCATAGGGTGGTTCATCCCCAGTTTCATCACAGTATCTATTGCCTCTGGTTTCCCAACCCCTTCGTAGAGGGCAAAAACAGCTTCATTTATCATGGGAAGCAGAATCCTATTGGCAATAAAACCGGGAAAGTCCTTTGCCTCAGCCGGAGTTTTACCCATCTTTTCTGCAAGTTTCATCACCGTATCAAAGGTCTCATCAGAGGTGGGTAGCCCCCTGATAACCTCTACTAACTGCATCATGGGAACAGGGTTCATGAAGTGCATGCCTATAACCCTGTCTGGTCTTTTGGTTGCAGAGCCGATCTTTGTAATGGATATAGATGAAGTGTTACTCGCCAAAATCACATCAGCTTTACAGACCTCATCGAGTTTCCTAAAGATATCAAGCTTGACAGGAAGATTCTCTGTGGCAGCTTCAACAACAAAGTCAGCTTTTTCCATATCTTCTAATTTAGTGGTGCCGGAGATTTTTTTCAATATCTCCTCTTTTTTTTCAAGGGTAATCTTTTCCTTTTTGAGCATCCTATCCAGGCTTTTGGATATAGAGGATATTCCTCCCTTTACAAAATCGTCCTTTATGTCGTTTATTATAACGTCGAACCCGGTAGCAGCCGCAACCTGGGCGATCCCGCTTCCCATCTGCCCAGCGCCAATAACACCAAAAGTTTTGATCTCCATATAGTTCCTCCTTTTCCCTGATCATCAGGTTTGTTCATCAACTCTCCATATCTACTATAACAGCAGCCCCTTGCCCTCCGCCAACGCATAGGGTTGCCAGACCTAAATTAGAGCCTCTTTTCTTCATTTCATATAATAGTGTGATCAGTATCCTTGCACCACTGGCACCTATGGGGTGGCCCAGGGCAATAGCTCCACCATTAACATTTACATTATTTAAATCCCATCCCATCTCTCTATTCACATACAATGCCTGGGCCGCAAATGCCTCATTTGCCTCTATTAAGTCCAGGTCTGAAACGGTCAACCCCGCCTTATCCATAGCCTTTTTACTGGCCGGAACAGGGGCTGTGCCCATAATGGACGGGTCAACGGCCGCAGTTGCGTAGGATTTTATTTTAGCCATAGGTTCTATGCTTAATTCCTTAGCCTTGTCTTCAGACATTATTAACAGAGCAGCCGCACCATCGTTGATACCAGAGGCATTGCCTGCGGTGACCGTCCCGCCCTTTTTAAATGCCGGCGGCAGTTTTGCCAATCCCTCTTTTGTGGTTTTGGATCTGGGATGCTCATCGGTATCGAACATCTTTACCTCCCCTTTTTTCTGGGGTATCTCCACAGGTACAATCTCATCTTTAAACCTTCCTTCTTCTATGGCCTTGGCAGCCTTGATCTGGCTTCCAAGTGCAAATTCGTCCTGCTCTTCCCTTGTAATACCGAATTTGTCTGCTATATTTTCAGCCGTAATTCCCATATGGTAGCCATTGAATATTTCCCACAGACCGTCATGCACCATGAGGTCAACCAACTTATCGTCGTTCATCCTGATCCCCCAACGGGCTTTGTTAATGGCATAAGGAGCCCTGCTCATATTCTCCATACCACCTGCAATAATTATATCAGCGTCCCCCACCATTATTGACTGGGCTGCCAGGAGTACAGATTTCATCCCTGATGCGCATACTTTATTGACAGTGAATGAGGGGACTTCCTGGGGTATCCCCGCGCCTATTGCTGCCTGTCTGGCAGGATTTTGCCCCAGGCCTGACTGTAAAACATTCCCAAATATTACTTCGTCTATTTGATCCCTGTTTAACCCGGTCCTTTTTATTACCTCTTCGATGACCTTAACCCCTGTATCTATGACGGAAATGTCTTTAAGGGAACCGCCAAAAGTGCCTACAGCAGTCCTAACACCACATGCAATTACAACCTCTCTCATCTTTAACCTCCTGTTCGAACGTATAATTTTTTTTGGTATATCATTATTTATCCCTGGATCCGTGTCCTTATGTTTATTTACCCAAAGGGGTAATTACTTTTAATGCTTTTGGTACAATCTCTAAAGAGAAAGGCGTCTTGCAGATAAACTCACCGTCCCCATAGAAATCAAGGGGAGTATCTGATTCAACTGATAGGTATCTTGATCTATAGTTCCGGACTTCGGAAATCCCTATATGAGTTCCTTTAAAAACCCTGGGGAATATATATAATAACTTTAGTTTATTTATCTTTTTGATTAAACATATATCCAGAACCCCGTCATCTATCTTTGCATTTGGGGTAATATACATTCCTCCTCCATATGATCTCGTATTGCCAAAGGCCGCCAGAAGAATCTCTCCGTCAAATACCCCTTTTTCAAAATGTATTCTTACCCTTTTATATCTAAAACCAGGGATTTTTAAAAGAGCGCCTATCGTGTATGCAAAACTGCCTTTTAGGAATCGAAGCCTGCTGTTTACCAATCGATTGACTTCTGAATCAAAACCGATTCCACCTATACCCAAATAATATCTGTCCTCATTTACCCTTACAATATCTATGCTTTTTTGATGGCCTCTACTGATATTTTCAATGGCTTTTGAGATATCCTTATCAATACCAAGATTATGGGCTAAATCTCCCCCTTTGCCCATAGGAATAATCCCTAGAGTTATATCCGTACCGATTATACCATTTACAACCTCGTTTATTGTACCGTCACCACCACATGCGATGATCCTTTTAAAACCATCCTGTTCCGCTTTCTTTGCAAGTTCCTCTGCATATCTCGGATATTGACTAAGGAAGAAGCGATAACTTATCCCTTCCTCTTTTAACATCCTTTGAATATCAGGGATATTTTTTTTATACTTTCCACCACATGAAGCTGGATTTGTGATTACCATTGTTCTCATGCATTTCTCCTGACCATGGGCAGTCGAGAAATTACTATCAAATTAAATAAGATTTTACAAGGTCTTTTTTTCTTGCAAAAAATCCGTAATTAAGTTAATTGTTCGAAACACCGCCAGATAAACTTTAATTGTTATAGATTTTAAAGCATTTGATTCTTTACATTGATGCTGAAAGAAATGTGGCAAGGAGATAGAAGATGGTTATGCCAAAATGGATTAAAGCTCTCTTTATACTGATTATTTTATTGGGGGTTTTAAGTTGCAAAAATGGGAGTGAAGAATCCGTCCAGGTTGTGGATAAAGATCAAAGTCTTATAAAACCGGAATACGGGGATATTTTGATAGATAGCTCTATCGGGGACGCAAGCAACCTCATTCCAATGTTGTCATCAGACAGCTCATCTCATAGTGTGGCCGGTTTAATATTCAATGGACTGGTAAAGTATGATAAGAACCTTAATTTAATCGGTGACCTCGCAGAATCATGGGATATATCAGAAGATGGCTTGACCATAACCTTTCATTTAAAAAAAGGAGTCAAATGGCAAGACGGTGTCGAGTTTAGTGCCAATGACGTTATGTTTGGATATAAGACGATTATAGACCCCAATACCCGTACCGCATACGCTGGAGATTACCTGGAAGTCAAGGAAGCTCATATCATTGACAGGTACACATTTAGAGTGAGTTACGACAAACCTTTCGCTCCTGCACTGGCAAGCTGGGGAAGCTCTGTGGTTCTGCCTGAACATCTATTAAAGGATAAAGATATAAACACCTCTGAGTTGAGTCGCCACCCCATAGGTACAGGCCCTTACAGGTTTAAAAAGTGGAGTACTGGGGAGAAGATCGAATTGGTATCTAACCATGATTATTTTGAGGGAAGGCCTTATATAGATGGATATGTATTTCGGATTATACCGGATCTTGCGACTACCTTTTTAGAACTCAAGGCCGGGGGAATAGATATGATGGGATTAACCCCTTTACAGTTTAAAAAGCAGACTGATACAGATAAGATAAAGAGGAACTTTAATAAGTACAAGTATCTTGCCTTCGGCTATACATACATTGGTTATAATCTTACAAATCCGATCTTTAAGGATAAACGGGTACGTCAGGCGATCAGTTATGCGATCGATAAAGAGGAGATAATCGAGGGGGTACTGCTGGGGCTGGGGAAGGTAGCAACAGGCCCTTATAAACCAGAAACATGGTATTACAACCCGGATGTAAAGAGATACCCCTATAACCCGAAAGAGGCAAAGAGATTACTGAAAGAAGCGGGTTGGATCGATACGGACAATGATGGTATACTGGACAAAGAGGGCATTCCTTTTCGTTTTACCATAATAACAAACCATGGCAATGAGCAAAGGAAACAATGCGGGGAGGTCATACAGCATAGGCTGAAGAAGGTGGGTATTGAAGTAAAGCTAAGGGTTATTGAGTGGGCAGCCTTCATCAATGACTTTATTGACAAGAGAAACTTTGAGGCTGTTATCCTCGGATGGTCCATGGGGCCTGAGCCTGATCTATACGACATATGGCATTCAAGCAAAACCGGCTTTAAAGAGTTCAACTTTATCTCATATAAGAACGAAGAAGTGGACGAGCTAATATTGAAGGGGAGGCATACCTTCGATAAGGAGGAGAGGAAAAGGTGTTACTTTAAGATCCAGGAGATATTGGCTGAAGACCAGCCTTATACATTCCTTTATGTTCCCTATGCCTTGCCTATCATCCACAAGAGATTTAAAGGGGTTGAACCTGCCCCTATAGGATTAGACTATAATTTCATCGAATGGTATGTGCCAAAGGCAGAGCAGAAATACAGGACGCAACAGTGATATAAATTTTTCAGCGTGAACGAATAAGTGCCCATCTAAAAATTTTACCTCCTTCTGACCTAATAGGTCACGTGACCTAATTTCCGGATGGGCACTTATTAGGGTTTTATTTTAATATAATGTATTAGAAATTAAAGATAATGTCTAACTGTATCCGATCTTCGTCTTTTTGCCCATCCTTACTCTCATTATCACGTTCAGTTAAGAACAATGTCCCCCTAGCCTGAATATTATCCGCAAGCAGATACCGTCCCTGGATACAGTGCCCTTTGTTATTGGTTCCCCCACCGTGAAAGTCTGAATCTACGAATACAGCAGGGAATGTATAATCTTGCAATTCCTGATAAAAGTATTTTGCATACCAATCCCCTTTTTTCTTCTTGTTCCCCAGTGAAAAACCGATAAGCCACCCAGTGTTGCGATCATCACCCGAATAACTTTCAAGCTTTGAAGGGTCACTATTACCAGGCTCTACCCCCTCTTCTATAAGTTTATCGATGTCTGCATCCGTGTTTATAATAAAATTCCCAAATAGGGAAAAGGGTTCAGGAAATACATCTTTTAACTTGAGTTTTGCCACCAATTCCAAACATCTGAACTCGTTTAACAGATTGCCCTCTGCATCGAAAATCATCTGCTGGCTATGTTTATGATTATATCCTAAAAAATCTGTTTTGTTGCTTAATGTTCCAGGTTCCCAATCTATTGCATCCAGGTTAACAAAATCATAAAAAGTCCCTGCGATCTCAAGCTTTGCATCTTTATTTGGCTTTATTACAGTTCCTGCCTGGTACACAAGCAGGGTCGGATCCTTATCTGTATCTTTAATGTTCAATTCCTCTATGACCCACTGACCCAGGTTAAAGAAGATATACATATCATCATTTACATCAAAATTTAGACTTTCAGAGACACCTTCAGGATTAATGTCCGAGTCCCATACCAAAGAGGTCGTCAGTAAGGGGTTCTTATGCTTTCCGCCTGTAATTTTTACGGTATCATTCAGCTTCCATGAAGCATATGCCCTATCTATAAAAATTCCCTTACCCCTTGCATGCTCATCAAAACTCTGGTTTGTCGTATTCTGATACCCCGATCCGGAGACCAATCGAAACCCAACTTCTGTGTTTTTTGTTGTCTTTGCCTTTACCCCAAATCTAAGGCGATACCGTTCTCGGTTACGGGCATAATCATCATCACCCGTATCTATCCATTGTGTATCATGGCGAAGCCTCAGATCCCCTTTAAAACTCGTCTTTTCTAAGATCTTAAGGTATTTTTCTTTTGCATTATACACCATAGCTTCCCTTGCTTCATCCTCAGTAATGATACCCTTTTCCTTCAGGATATCAGTAAGATCACCTGCCATTGCCCCAATTTCGGTCAAAAGCACGAAAAGAACACAAAACAATATACTGAACTGTAATTTTTTCATCCATTTCCTCCTATTAAAACCGATCTAAATTGAAATTAAAAAAAAGTAATATCCAGATTAAACTTATGATCACCTCCTTTGCATGGTGATTTGGCAAGTAGCCATCTGCCTAGATTAAGGCAAAGATATTACAGATTGATTACGACTTTGTTAATCTTTTGTTACAATTTGACGTGTCTGGAAAAAAGGTTACAAGCTGTGCAGTTAAGCAAGTCCAGATTATCGAACTCCTCCTTGATGGTTCGATAAGAAGACAGAAATGACGAGAACAGAGTTAACCGCACAGTTTGAACTTTTTTGGAGACAGGAGGGGCGAATTTCCTGCTAGGCTTCATCAAATCTTAACCCATTCGTAATCAAATCGTAATAAGAGTCTGTTATTAAAATCAGTCAGCATCGGGAAAAAGTATACAAAGGAGGGTTGATAACGCAGTGAAGTATGACATTGTTGAAGAAAAAGGCTTTATATCTCATAAAGATATCAGGTGAGACCAGGAAGAATGAAGCCGTCATGCCGGACTTGATCCGGCATCCAGAAGTCATATCATACTGATAATATTCTGGATTCCTGCTTTCGCAGGAATGATGGCACATAGTTTGTGATTCTAATAATTTCAACAAGTTAGAAGAACTTTGGACTGTGTAGATAAATAGTATCTGAACGAAAAGTACTCTGCTCCGGTAGTAAGGATGGTTTAACTTAATTTTCCTTTGGTTATAGATAAGGTGATAAGCTGTTAGCGATTAACAAGTAGGGTCTTGAGATAAGGGGCGAGGCCGAAAATCAAGCAAAGGGAAGGAGGTGAACTAGATAAAACCGTAATCAAATCTTAACACAATCTTAACATAATTGTAACATTTCTCTGGTACAAGTAAAGATTAACAAGACTTCTAATCATTTTAAAAAATAAGGAGGCAGGAACATGAAGAAGTCATTCTGGGTAAAAGCGCTTGTCTTATCAATGGTATTCTGTTTTAATATCAGCAGCTTTGCATTTGCGGAGAAGCTGGTCATCAAAGGTTCTACCACGGTCCTCCCTGTCGCCCAGAAGGCGGCTGAGGACTACATGAAAACGCATCCTGATGTAACCATATCGATCTCCGGCGGCGGTTCCGGAAAGGGGATCAAGGCATTGGTTGACGGTTTTACCGATATTGCCAACGCTTCCCGGTTCATCAAGCAGAAAGAGATTAACCATGCCATGAA
>JAUXFK010000158.1 GCA_030623035.1 Deltaproteobacteria bacterium
TATCCAATACAGGAAAGTCGATGTAGTAGAGCCTTTTCCCTGCCAGGTAAGCAGGTTGCCCTTTACCGGAGGCTGCTTTTTTTATTGCTCCTAAAGGAACAACCATGCCTTTTTGGTAGCGTTTTGTGATCTCTTCACGTGTGATATCTTTATAAAATATAATGTCATACTGCCCTCTTAGAGACCTGCATGCTGAACCGGGCCCAAAACATATGATGACCTCGGGCGATTTAATCTTCTTATCTTTATAATTCTCAAACATCTCTTTAAGCGCATTAATTCGCTTTTCATCCAGCAGATCTTCCAATCTTCCGCCAAAAATACGCCCGAATGTTCTGTCCTCCCCCATAAACGGCAGAATAATCTCCTCAATCTCTTTTTGTGACCTGTAATATGAAGAAAAGTCTATTGTTGTTGAACTCAAACCTTCCTTTTCCAGTCTTTTCTCTATCTGCGAGATACTTTTTTGCCATAAAATTCCAGTATATCCATCTATGGCTATAATGACCGGCCTCTTCTTTTTTAAAAAGGTTTCCTTCACTAACTCGCATATATACCTGTTGATTTTTTTCTGCCCGACTACAAGGAAATTTTCCCACTTTTTTTCTAAAATATCTTTTCCCGGAACGATTAGTGAAGCGCCTACGATTCCGGTTTTGCCTTGCATATCCTGGATCCTTGGCAGTTGGTCCATCTCCATAATATATATCTTTTTAGAATAGCCTGCCCTTCTCAGGGAATCTCTGGCACACGGTAAAATCACTTCTTTGCCAATGGGTTTGATCAACAGGCCGGCAACCAAAAACAGATTTGTACCTTTCACAGAATACCAATCATCCCTGTCCCAATCCAAAATCTCCTTTTTTCCCTTTCCTTCATGCAATTGAATGATCAGCTTTGCCAGATCTTTTCCCGCTTGAACAAGTATCTCCTGGGCATATTTCTTCGCCTCTCTATCCTCTGAGAAGTAAGCCATAGAGAGAACCTTGCCGGAGATTTTACTCAACTGCTCTTCTGTTAGGCTGTCCGGATATTTTGTCCATTCATCATATCCTTTTGTGAATTTCAAGAAAACGGCCTTTCCTCTTTCAATATTTACCTTTTCCTGTAATTGGGCAATCTTTCCCAGGCCGTTTCCGCCAAGCAAATCCTCGGCAGTTTTGCCATCTCTTATCACCATATCAAAAAATGCCTGAGATCCAGGCATGGGTATAACCTGGCCGTCCTTACGGATAAGAACCTTGCCTGCACCAAAGCCGGTACCCGGGCCAAGGTATATGATTTTACCTCCGGTTTCTTCTACAATCTTCGCCCATTTCTCTTTATAATCAAAAGAGCGGACAAGCGCATCTGCCGATGCAAGTGCCTGTACAACACCGTCATTGTTTATATATACCTTCCATTCTTGCCCCAACATATCCTCCAACGCTTCTGCCGGTTTTATATTCGCAAGACCGGGAATATTGGGAACCGTTCTTGCATCTACGCTGTTGTCACTTAAATACAATCCCGGGGCGCCGATTCCTACCAGCTTCAGCACAATTAACCCCTTGTTTTGTGCTTCTCGTGTTTTTTTTCTTATCAATTTCGCTATACGCCTCAGGGTTCTTTCAGCGTCTGTTCTACCTTTACGCTTCACAACCTCCACGGAAGGATATTCTAATACAGTTCTTCTTTCCCCATCTGTACTAAAAAAAGCGAAATCGATTTTGGTCGCTCCCAGATCCACAGATGGTATAATTATCTTTTTACTTTTTTGAATCATCTTTAAAATTGTTCTTCGCTTTTATGTTCTCATTATTTTTGGCACTATCCTTATCGCAACTATCTTCTTGGGGCCGGCTTCAATCAAAAGACTCCCATCCGGTTGCACAGGCATCTTTTTCTTTTTTTCTTCATTAAGATCGGCCAACCAGGCCTCTTCTATTCCGGGCAAAATATCCAGACTTCCTTTTATGTATTTTCCAGTGGGATTAAAGAACCTTATAATCAGATCATTATCGCTGTATGCCTTTTTGATTGCGCTAACAAACAGCGCATCCGGCTTGACTTGTAAAAAACTCAATTCATATGGAAGCTGCCCTTTTTGACAGGGGATTTCCAAATGCCGAATCTGAATACTATAAAGGTTTTCCTGGATATAAATAGAATCCTTTTCCCACGGCCCTTCTTGAATCAAAATCGCATATTCAAAGGTGTGCTCTCCAATGCATTGAGCATCCGGAACCAATAGTTTTGGGCCGGCCAATCTTTCCCGGGTGGAAAGATCGTCTTGAGAAAGCCACCCTACACAACGCAGCAGGGTGAGGGCAATAGTCCCGTCTGTTTTCGCTTCATATTCAGGCAACCCCCTATTCAGGACAACCAGACCCTTTGTCCCGTTGTTAATCCCTACAAAATTGCGCTGGAACTGCGTTGGCGAAGGCCCTTTTTCTTTCGGTAAATCTCCAACACTTACACTGTGTGCCATGTCTCTCTTCTTGCTTTGAGGATATTCCTTGTATTTTTCTATTCTTCTTTTAACTATATCACCTTGGGTCTGTACATAAACAAACTCGCTCTTTACCCCTCTAAAAATAGCCCGCAAACGGTGGTCTTTAACCTGGTTATCTATTTTTGCAGTAATAGAAACCAGTGGGGAATCCTTTTTTAAAGTGATATAGAAAAAGACCGGAAGTTTTTTTAACTTCTTGCTCCTGGCTTTTCTGTCTGAAGTCAAAGACTCAGGCAAGGTAAGTTCAATTTTTACTTCATAAGTAGCTAAAAACGGTCCGTTTTCTTTGAGGGTAACCTTTCCTCTCGCTCCCTTTGTAGTAATCAACTTATCTCTCATAAGAGGGTCGTAATTATAGGTGTCTCCATGATCCGCTGCATCCTCTATTATGTTTAAGTCTTTAAATACTTTTCTATTCCTTTTATCAAGGATAGTTAATGAGCCATCTTTATTGATCTTTACTTTAAGGATATCGTTTTCCAGTACATCTTCTTTCTTATCGGCGATATTACCTGCCTCAGATATCTCTTGGTATGCGGAAAAATCCACTGCGAAAGTCTTATATCCAAAGGGAGGTATCTTTTCAGCCATAAAAGCGATTTCACATACGTCTTCTTTCTTGTTGATAATTTGACAAGGGAGATTTTTTCCCTGCATATCCCTTAGCGCCAAACCTGCGGTTATATCCCCGCTCAATTTGTCATTGTCTTTATCCAATTGCCAATCCGCATTCTTGTGGGCAGGCAGTCCAATATTAATCTCGGCATTAACTACACCTGTCCGTTCTATGTCGGAAGGGTTAAAAATAACCAGGCCACGTTCATTCTCATTGATAATATCCGAGCTGTTTATTTTTGATGCTATACGCAACAAGCTCTCATCCGTAATATCCCTCGCCAGTTCAATCGCGTTTTTGTATCTGACCTCTCCTTCCCGATGAACCTCATCAATCGCACAGGCGTTGCAATGGTGAAAATGCTGCTTCATTAAATACTCCCACGCCCTTTCCATTAAACCTGCAGGATATTCGTCGCCGAGCAACCAGGCAAATGTGGCAAACGGCTCTGCCCATTTTTCTATTGAGATTTCCGCCTCTTTGTTTTTCTGCTTTAGATACATCCTGGCAGACAGTTGTCCGCTCAAAGTACATGCCCACTTATTTCCTGTAAGCTCACCTTGAAGAATGCCCAGTTTTGGCTTTTCTTGTTCAATTATTTCAAAAAATTCTTCCAGTGTAACCTGGCCTACTCTGTAGTTTTCCCCAATAATTTGATTCACTTTAATAATTTTCTGATTAAGGTCGGATTGGGCTTCAAACTGGTCGTTTCCCTGTGTAATAAGAACATGGTTGGTAACGGCAAAATTCTTCAAAAGCTCTGCTTCTTTCTTGATAATGATCAAGGCGTCCCGGGGATCTTCCGGTAGATACCATGTCTGGGCATAAGCCCTTGGAGGATAGTATTTTATAACAGCAGTTCTGTCCGCTCCTTTCCACATGGTCAGGTCTTTTAAGGGCTCCCCGTGTTTAAAAGCACGCCATGTAAAAGCCGCTTTTAAGCCCGTACCTTCAATTATCTGGGGGACCTGGGAGTGGTATTGAAATGCATCGGCATTATAGAAAACGGAACTGGCAAAACCGAATTTCTGTGAAAACCTGATTCCCCTGTTTATATTTCTGATAAGCGATTCGTTGCTGATAAGAGAGGTTTCCGGCGTACTCCAACAAGGGCCTATGCTTAATTGTCTTCTTTCGACAAATTTACTGATTTTTCGTTCTGCCTCTTTAGCCCTGTTTTTATTGTCGCAATCGTCTTCTTCTTTTAAAATTTCCAGATAGTCTATAATAGGCATAATCTGGCCATCAAAATGAAACTTGAATTTCGGGTCTCTTTCGAGCGTATCCAGAAGATGTTCGATTAGGTGAACCAATTGCAATTTATATCCTTCCTGAACTTCATACCATTCAAAATCCCAATGCGTATGGGAAAATATGTGGATATTTAAAATATCTTCTCTGTCTTGTTGCGGATTTTTAGAGTTTAGCGTTTTCTTTGCTTTTAACATTTACTACCTTCTTTTTCAGATTTTATTATCCGTTCAGCCTGAGTTTCTATATGATAAAAAATACAAATTTCATAAAACCTCGTTCGTCCCTTAAGATGGCTAATTATTTACAAATGACCATTTATAATTCATTATTATTTATATATCAAGAGAATAGTAGCATGAATAAGGGTTTCGCCATTAACCTTCAAGCTCTTTGATCCGCATATCCCAACCATTTTTTCAGGATAGATCGCCATGTCCATCAAAGACCGCTTCAAAGAATTTTGAAATCCTATCACTCACAGCAAGCCATTTTGGTTCAAACCGTCCGAACCCACCAAAGGCCTGGGTTTGCCTTATGCAAAAACATGATAAAGATTAGTACCGCCCTACCCTGTTCACCATTTGACAAAACTGCATAGGGTTATTATACTATTAGATACTTTTTGCATTTAGGAGAGGCTTCTTAAGCTATAATTGTTTTATTTTCATTGGGGGAGTTCAAAGTGGAGTATGAGTTGCAGGAATGCGTTACCGGAACAATTTGCGGGCATACAAGCTATGACCTTTCCAAACCTGATCCATGGGTAAAAGATATAATACTACGCTTAACACCCCCAGAAGGTCGGGTTATTGACCTTGGATGCGGACTCGGCCGCCATTTAGGGCCTCTTTATAACCTGGGAATGGAGATTTACGGCCTTGACTGGCTGGATCAAAGTATTAAACATTCAAGGCAAGCTCCCAATTCCGGCCTCATTCTGGCTGATATGGCATACCTTCCCTTTCAAGACGAATCCTTTGATACTGCTTTGGCCTGGCGGTCAATCTATTTCCAGAAGTTAGAGAAAATTAAGTCTACGATAAAAGAGATTAAACGGGTATTAAAACCAGGAGGAACCCTCATTTGTTCATGCCGTTCCAGGACAAACACACTATATTTTGTTGCCCGTGAGATGGGAGAAGAGATCGAACCGGATACATTTCGACTGGACGATGGGATAGACTTCATTGACGTTTGCTACCATTTTTTTAGCCGTGGAGAAATCCAGGAGGTCTTTAGCGGATTTCGCATTGAAACAATAACGGAACTCCAGCTAAAGCATACCCGTTATACTGCTTCCCATCCTGAATTCCAAAATAACTTTTGGGTCTTTACTGCCCGTAAATGAAAAATCCTATGACGGATCTGATTCTGATAAACCCATCATATTTCCCACCTGAAAAAAACAGGAATCGAGGCCAACGATTTATCGAATATATCAGGGGCGGTAACATGTACTTTCACCCTTTCGAGCCACCTCTTGGCCTTGCCTCGCTGGCCTCATACTTAAAACCCAGAGGCTATGAATGCAGGCTAATAGATATGCCCGCAGAAGAACTTACAAATAAACGCTTAAAGAAATACTTAAGCCTGTTATCTCCGCCACGGTTCATCGGTATTACAGCCATGACCACTACTATGCGCCAAGCCCTGGAAATAGCGCAGATATGTAAATCCGTATTCCCTGAGGTGCCTATAGTAATGGGCGGGGTGCATCCTACGATAAAACCTGATGCGGCCCTGTCTTCTCATGCGGTTGATTTCGTCATACGTGCTGAAGGTGAAGAGGCCATGGCAATGCTCATGGCGTCCGACATGGAAAAACGCATCCATGAAATCCCCGGGCTCTGTTTTAAAACCCCTGACCACAGGATTCATATTGCAAAGAAGGCTGCTCTCATTTCTGATTTAGATGCGCTTCCTTTGCCGGATTACTCTAGTTTTCCTGCTTTGGCTTACGTTAGATATACCCAGGAATTGAGAGGGATTCGTGCGATCAGCATGTTAATATCAAGGGGGTGTCCATACAATTGCTCTTTTTGCGCTGTACACCAAACCATGGGCAGACTATGGCGGATCAAAAGTCCCAAACGCGTAAGCAATGAGATGGACGAGGTGCTCAAACTCCTTGACCTGGAGGGGATATGGTTCAAGGACTCTATCTTTAACCTCAATAGAGATTGGGTTAAAAGCTTCTGTGAATATCGCAAGATGAGCCCTTTAAAGGGGAAATTTCAGATCAATACCAGGGTAGACCTTGTACGTGAAGACGACCTTGCTCTAATGGCAGAGGCAGGCCTTGTTCAGATTGACCTGGGTATTGAATCGGGTTCTCCTGAAACTCTAAAAACCCTGCGCAAGGCTATATCCCCAAAACAGGTGCGCAAGGTAATCAAAATGGCGAAAAATTACGTTCGCATCTCAGGTTTTTTTATGATCGGTGTGCCTGGTGAAACAGAGGAAGATATTGATATGACCTTGCGTTTTGCAGAGGAATTGGAGCTGGATTCAGCCTCGATAAGCATCTTTGTCCCCTTGCCCGGATCAACTCTCTATGATGAATTGGCTTCCCAAGGCAAACTTAGAGGGGATGAGGA
>JAUXFK010000237.1 GCA_030623035.1 Deltaproteobacteria bacterium
CCAATCTCTGTGTCAGGCTCAGATTTTAATCCTCGAAATATGTCAATATATTCCTGTGGTTAAAATCTTCGCCTTCCTTGACCTTGAACAAAATTGCTCATTTCTGGATGGACACTACTTAGCTTCCATCTATAAATAAAGCTAGTGTTCGGTTATTTTTCCATAGAAATGGAGAATCGATACGATTTTGCAGCAAAATATTTTGCGATGTTCATTTTGAATCACTCTTGACTGATCTATTCAACTCGAAACGATAAAAGGTATACTGATGGTTGATAAAGTGGTTACTACACCTCTTAGTGATGAAGATGTTGAAGGGTTGACGGCTGGAGATAATGTATTGATAAACGGGGTAATATATACAGCCAGAGATACTGCACATAAACGTCTTGTAAACCTTATTGAGAATGGGAAGGAACTTCCATTCGATGTTAACGGGCAAATCATTTATTTTGTAGGCCCAACCCCTCCAAGACCCGGCCAGGTAATCGGTTCTGCCGGCCCTACCACCAGCCAGAGAATGGATGCATACTCCCCCCATTTAATAGCCAAGGGGTTGAAAGGGATGATTGGAAAAGGCCCCCGATCTAAAAAAGTGGCGAATGCAATGAAAAGATACAAATGTGTATATTTTGCTGAAACAGGCGGAGCAGGGGCACTTATCGCAAAGACAATCAAAAGCGCTGAAATAATCGCCTATAAATGCCTTGGCCCAGAGGCGATTCGTAAGTTGGTGGTGGAGGATTTTCCTGCAATCGTTGCACAGGATATGTATGGGAATAACTTATATCGCGTAATACCTGTAATATAATAATATCTCAGGGGTTTCTCAAGGTGTCTTTAAATAATAATATCCAAATTTTTAAGCATTTAGATAATGTTACATTGAGTAGAAGGTCATTTATAAAAGGGATGAGTGCATTTGGTGTTTGTGCATTTACCTACTCTGCGCTGGGATGGAAAGACGTCTTTGCCGTACCCCTGTCAAATCATTCTTTATCTTATAAGGATGGGCTGAACCTACCTTTTGGTATCTCTTTAGATTCAAAAGGCAATATATATGTTTCAGATCCGGCCAATTACCAACTGCGTGTATATGATAATGCCGGAGTCTATAGATATTCTTTTGGGAAACCTGGGAAAGAAAAGGGGGACTTTAACTATCCAAAGGGCATTGCTGTAAATAATAAAGACCATATTTTTGTCGTAGATTCAAACAACGGCAGGGTTCAGGTCTTTGATCATGAAGGTAACTTTATTTACTCTTTTGGTAATATCGGTGCTGTTGCAGGATTCTTCTATACCCCCCAGGGGATTGCAATAGATCGGGAGGGAAAGGTGTATATTGCGGACACGAGAAACCACAGGGTGCAGGTCTTTAAAGACAATATGCCTTGTATGGTTATTGGAAAACTGGGGGATAGGGACGATGAATTCAGATTGCCTGCCGATATTGCAGTGAGAGAGGACGGGACTATATTCGTTGTTGACAGCAAACATGGCATGGTGAAGTCATTCGATAAAGAGGGTAAGCTTATCGGAATCCTCGGACGTCAAGGAGGCAAGGAAGGAGAACTGAACAATCCCCAGGGGATTGTTTTGGATAAGAAAGAAAATCTTTACATTTCTGATACGGGGAATCACAGGATTCAGAAGTTTACATTAGATGGTGATTTAATATCGGTATACGGTGGAAAGGGAAAAGGCCTGGGAGAGTTCAACAAGCCTTCTGGTATTTGTATTGATGACAAGAACAGACTCTATGTAGTCGATACCCTGAACAGGCGTTTCCAGGTATTAGAAATCGAAAGCTAAAAAGGATTGGATAAAATGTTTAGTGAGGTTGCTGAGTGGTTGACCTTCATTTTTCTGATAGTATTTTTTTTGAGTGTAGAGATTTATCAGGTACTGAGAAGAAGAGAAGGAAGACTGATCTCAATTTATAGCCCGGACATTCCCCTGGGTGATTTATTGGGGGCCAGGGCCAGGGTTCAAATGACGGACGGGAAAATAGTTGATGCCGAAATATTCAGCTGCACTCTTTGTATGGGGAGATTTGAGGTTGGGGATAATATTTATGTGTGTAAGGACAAAGACGAGTATGTGGTTAGCCTTCCATTCTTTGTGAAGAAAAGAAATGGCAGAGGTGTTCTCTGTAATTCTAACTTCTGCCAGGAAGAAACAAGAAATCCTCTAATAGATTGTAGGCCGGCGAGGAATAGATAAGTGGAAATTCAGGGATACATCACACTGGGTATATTTGTTTTAGCAATGCTTATGATGCTGTTCAGAAAATTAAATTTCCCTGTGCAGACAGTTCTCGTTGTGGTTTCGTTGATCTGTCTGCTTATCGGTGCGATATTCAGGGTTTTTAGCGAGGGATGGGTCGGCGTTATACTCTTACCCAATGAGATGATAGGGGGCATCATACTCCATCCCATAACAGCCCTTCTTGCAGGTCTTTTCCTCGCAGGTGCATTGAAGGCATCTGGCGGATTCGACACGTTGAAAGTATTGATAAACAATCTCCAAAAAACACCGATCGGGCTTGCGGGAACCCTCGTTATTCTTATACAGCTTCCGGTTATCGCATCTTTGCCTTGTGGTAGAATTATAGGTGCAGCCCTTTTACCCTTGCTCTTTGCATTTGGGTTTGAAGGTGGAATGGGGTTGTTGACCAGGTCTCAGTTGATTGTCCTTATCGGTTCCTTTGCGAGGAATGCCTTTGGGTCTTGCGGGCCGTCTCCGATAGGAGGTGTTGGACAGATTGGGGAAGGATTCCTGGGGGCATTTTTCCCAACAGCTTCCGAAGGTATGCTCAGAGCACCCCAGGCCTTTTCTCTCATGCTGGGCACAGCTTTAACCGCCCTTTTTCTTAGGTTAATTACTATAAAGTTATACCCGGAGAACGTTTTTTTAAAAGACCTTCCTGCAGGGGAAACAGCAGAAAAGAAAGAAACAAAGGCCGAAGGATCTTTTCGGGGATATCTTTCTTTGATTATCTTTGTCGCTGCATTACTGATCAGTATATTTCAACCGTTTGGGAGGATGCCTGTCCAGACGGTACTGGTCGCCGGGGGAATATTGATGATATTCTTTTGCAGGATTAAGATACAGGACCTTATGAGTGGGATTATACTTCTTCCTGTTACAGCCATGGCATCTGGTTTCATGGCAGCGGGTGCCCTGGCAGCCACTGGAGGGTTTGAGGCATTAGGGACGATCTTAAAAGGGCTTTCATCCTTTCCTGTCCTCGGTGTTGCCGGAATGCTGGCTATATTTGTTCAGATCCAGACCATCTTACCTTTGGCCTGTAGCCGCATCCTGACAGCAGCACTGGTCCCTGTTCTATATTTCTTTGGCCCGGCGAAGTTCGGCCTTATCACCTGGCCGCAGCTGGCCATTGTAATGGCTGCATATATGATTAATGCAACCACATCGTGTGGTCCTTCTCCACTGGGCGGAGCAGGGATGATGGCCGAAGGAACCATGCGGGCCGATACCGGTTATATAAAAGGGGCATACACCTTCTCCTCAATGGCGATCATGGCGCCTCTTGCTGCGATCTATATGAAGTTTTTAACCCTTTCATCCTTCTCTGCTTCCGGTTTGCAGTTGGAGAGGGATATATGGTTAATCATTCAGTTTACACTGGTGATCTTTATCGCCAATGCCATTATTATTAAGCTTACGAGTATCGTCCTTTCAGGAGATGTCGATAAGGACTGGCGATACCAGTTGTTGACCTTTGTAATCCCTGGAGCTTTGGGAGGGGCGATCCTTGCATTTTGTTTATACGAAATAGACTTCCAATGCATTATTCAGGGAGCGATCGGAGGAATAATCGCGTCATTACTGATTGCCCTCATGGTTCCAAAACGTCTTACTCCAGCAGAGACTATAGAATAGTACCAGGATACTTCAATGAAAGGTAACAGTTTAGCTTTTTGAAAAGAGTCGCAAAAAGCGGCAATCAAATTTTAATCCGTGTAAAACTCGCATCCAAGTGAGCGTAAAGAAAGAACAGTATATCACCATTCAATTAAG
>JAUXFK010000247.1 GCA_030623035.1 Deltaproteobacteria bacterium
CCGATTCTTTAAAGTACAACGGTTTAGAGGCCTTTGTTGCTGCATTGAAGATCCCTAAAGAGGATTTATGTCTTAAGTGCTGGGATGGCGATTGGCCAATCATGTTATAAACAAGGAATATGAAAATAGCCTTAGCACAAATTAACCCGATCATCGGGGATTTTACCCATAACACTGAAAAGATTATCGCTGCAGCAGAAAAGGCTATAGACCTTTCCTGTGATCTCATCGTCTTTTCAGAACTCATTATCTCTGGCTATCCGCCACGGGATCTTCTGGAAAAAAAAGACTTTGTTGATGCTAACCTGATACATCTACAGAAGCTGGTTACCGCTATAAAGGGGATTGGTGTAATATGCGGGGTTGTGGCTAAAAATCCGAACGAAAAAGGCAATCCTCTCTACAACTCAGCTGTACTGTTTGATAATGGGAAAATTCTCCACCAGGCACACAAAAGGCTTCTGCCTACTTATGATGTGTTTGATGAGAGGAGATATTTTGAACCCGGAAAAGAATGTTCACCCTTTCCGTATAAGGACTGTCAAATAGGCCTTACCATATGCGAGGACATCTGGAACGACAAAGATTTCCTCTTAAATCTGCGTTACCCTTCGGATCCAGTAGAGAAGATGGTCAAAGAAGGGGCTAACCTTCTTATCAATATTTCAGCATCCCCTTTTCATGTAGGTAAAAGAAAGTTTAAGTGGGATATGTTTGGGTCTATGGCAAATAAATATAAGATTCCTCTTCTCAATGTTAATCAAATTGGTGGCAATGATAGTGTACTTTTTGATGGTATCAGCATTGCCTTTGACGCTCAAGGCAGTATGGCAGCAAGGGCTCGAGACTTTAAAGAAGATATAGTTGTCTTCGACACTCAAACCCAAAAAGGCAACCTCCATCCAGTTTCTGAAACGGACACCGAATCCATCCTTAATGCTCTCATCATGGGCACCAGAGACTATGTTCGGAAATGCGGGTTTTCCAAGGCTGTTATTGGGTTAAGTGGTGGTATTGACTCAGCGCTTACAGCATATATCGCGGTTAAGGCACTCGGAAAGGAAAATGTCATACTTATCTTTATGCCTTCTCAGTATACCCTGAAAGAAAATTTTGAAGATACGAAAAATCTGGCAAAAAATTTGCGTATTAAACTTATTACTGTGCCTATTGAAGAGGTATTCGAAACATTTCTTCAAGGACTGTCTCCCTTATTTAAAGACGTGGCAACAGAGGTCACAGGGCAAAACATCCAGGCCAGAACCCGGGGAACAATTCTGATGGCAATCAGCAACAAGTTAGGGTGCCTGCTCCTTTCAACTGGTAATAAGTCCGAGTTGGCAGTGGGATACTGCACACTTTACGGGGACATGAACGGGGGCCTGTCTGTTATCTCGGATGTACCTAAGACCATGGTATACCGAATCGCTCGTTTCATAAACAGAGACAAAGAGGTAATTCCCGAAAGAATTATTCAAAAACCCCCCTCGGCCGAGCTCAAACCCGATCAATTAGATCAGGACGATCTGCCCCCGTATGAGATTCTGGACGATATCCTGAAGGCATATATTGAGGACAATAAAGCACCTGAAGAGATTATAGAGATGGGATTTGAACCATCAATTGTAATGGATATTATCAAGCGTGTTGATCAAAACGAATACAAGAGATACCAGTCTCCCCCTGGCTTAAAGGTTACCACAAAGTCCTTTGGGTACGGCAGGAGATATCCAATAGCTCAACGGTACCGATCTACATAAGAATCATACCATGTTACGCTTTCTGTATACTTAAGCAGCAATTCCCTCTCATTTTTGACTCCCATATCTTCTCCCAAAAAATTTTTAATAGAGATATGTTGATTATGGAAAAACAGGTGTGCTAAAATCATTCTTAAAAGACAAACTCAAGCATAAGGAGGGTCTTTGATGTCACTAATCACCATCACGAGCGGTATTGGCAGTGGCGGTATGACCATCGCCCAGCTCGTTTCCAATGAGCTTAAACTAAATCTTTATGACGACCAGAGGCTTCAGCAGGAGGCGGTGGATATAGGCATTTCATCAGAAGAGGTGAAAGATTTTGACCAAAAGGCTCCTGGGCTCTTTAACCGCATCCTGAGTCATAAACCCCAAGTCTACCTCGATCTGATGGAGGCACTGGTCTATGAGGTCGCCCGGAGGGGTCATGGGATTATTTTGGGTCACGGTTCTCAATTCCTGCTCCGTGATTTTGGATGCGGCTTGCATGTGCATATTTTCTCATCCGAACCTTCACGCATCCAGCGCCTTATGGATCAGCAAGGCATAAGCCGGGATGCAGCCGAAAAAATAATCTGCAAGAGCGACAGTGAGCGTAAAGGTTTTCTTCAGTTTGCCTTCCACATGGATTGGAATGATCCGTCTCTGTATGACCTGATCATTAACCAAGACAAAATGGGCACTGATTCAGCCGCAAAGCTTATAACGGATGTTGCGCAATCTCAACAGATCAAGGCTTGCAGCCTCACAGCGTTGTATGCCATGGAACGACTATCTTTGTTGAAAAAGGTCGAGGCCGCGATCCTAAAAAATAAGATCAGCTCCCAAGGCTTCCACATCGATGTGCCTGAAAGAGGTGTGGTTCAGATTACTGGATCCCTCAACCCTCTCGAGTCTGAAAGTGGTCTGCTTGAGGTTGTGAAAGGCGTTCCAGGCGTTTTAGAGGTCAAATCAGAGATTGTCGTCCCTGAACTGCATGACATTGGATGATGGTTGGCCCGGCTATGAAGAGTTATCTATTATGTTAAACGCGTGCCGAGCATATCGAATCATTGAGCGCTCTTGACTTTGGGCGACCAGACCTTCCAAAGCTTTAATCATAAAATGTCTCTTCTCCTTTGTGAGCTCTTATTTCTTTTCTAGCCTTCGTTATCTTACAAACACTTAAGGTTTGTAGAGCCATATTGTTAAAAGATTTGTCTTCGAGAATGGTAAATTCGACTAATTTTAAACTAGTTTCCAATAGTCCCCTCATATGGCGATCTTCTGCATGGTGTTCTTTGATAATAAATACATTTTTGTAATATTATTTAATTTTTATACATTAATGTAGTAATTTTCTATGCCTCAAATAACTCTATTTATAGAAAATGTATGCTTTTATCGGCAACTTAAGCCTACAAGCTGTATTGGTACATATTATGCATGTTATGAAGTTATATATGGTAAATCGTTAAACCAAAATTGCGGGTTATTAATCCCAATGGTAACATTTTTTAGGAGCTTGCCATGTCAATAAATTGGGGCCCTTATTTTATTGTCCCTTCAGAAACATTAAAAACCTTTTCCGGTAGGGTACTACTTCGTGAAACCTTTGACGAAGACCTGCTAAAGAAGGAATTAAAGGAGCTTGGGTATGAAGGAGATCCGATTAGAGCTACAAATCCCTGGCATTGCAGAGGGGGGGGCGGAGACTTGGATAAAAATCGGTGAGTAAGCGGAGAAGACAGCATGCTTACATTTTATCTATTGAGTGTCGTTTAATTGAACAAGAAGAAAAAAGAAATGGAAACCAAAAAAAACATCATCGCGTTAAGAACATATGAAAAATCATATAATGAGAAGATTACCTGCTCAAAATGCGGCAGAGCGTTAATGTCGTCTCACGAAGGCATAGTAGGCGACAATAATATTGCCTTTTGTGAATAAAGTCGGAGGCCA
>JAUXFK010000241.1 GCA_030623035.1 Deltaproteobacteria bacterium
ATGTCCAATTTTGCAGCCTGTTGCTAACATATTGTATTAACAACACTTTTAGAAACTTAAGCTTCTAAATCGTAGAAGTCTGTTTTTAAAATAGAACGCAAGGAAATTTATTATAGAGGCTTTGGAGGGCCAGATGTTTCACGTGAAACATCTGATTTTGCCCTTTTCAAATTCACCTTTATATGCTATATTCTAACTCTAACTGATTATCGGTGTCTTAAATATTTCACAAGTAGACTCATAGCACTCCATAAAGTAAGATGATTATAAAGTTAACTCTAAAGAATAAACTCCCTATTTATGGTAGGTTACAGATTTGACAGTTAGAAAGGGCATAGATTTTCCTAGAATTGGCAATCGATCTTTTTCTTTGATTTTATTAAATCCTTTAATTTCAATTGGTTAGTGCTCAGAGATATCTTTATAATCATTATAATAAATATTTTTCGGACATTGACAGGTATTATTTATGTTGTCGTTTGAGCTTTTTGCGAAAGAAGATGATGCAAGGGCAGGAAAGCTAATTACTCTGCATGGCCTCATTGAAACACCTTCATTTGTAATTGTTGGCACCCAGGCAGCAGTAAAGGCAGTATCTGTGAAGGATCTTCGTAAGATCGGAATCCAGATGATTATCGCCAACGCATACCATCTGCACCTCCAACCTGGGGAAAACCTCATAGAGAAAGCAGGAGGACTCCATCGATTCATGGGCTGGGAAGGCCCGTTAATGACAGACTCTGGAGGATTTCAGATATTTAGCCTGGGCGCAGCCAGAGAACATGGGGTGGGAAAGATCGCATCGATCTTCCCAGAACAGAGAGATCGCGGAGGGCATTTTAACTCGAAAAAAAGAAAGCCTCTTGTACGGGTCGATGAAGACGGTGTTGACTTCATATCATATCTGGATGGCTCACTACATCGGTTTACGCCCAGGCGAGTAGTTGAGTTACAGCTAAAGCTCGGGGCAGATATCATCCTTCCGCTGGACGAGTGTACTTCACCTCTCCATGATTACCAATATACGAAAGCAGCACTAAAGCGAACGCAGCGATGGGCTCTACAGGCATTGGAGGAATTCCACCGCAGGCCAAATAAGAGCCAGGCGCTTATGGGGATTGTTCAGGGGGGTGCATACCAGGATTTGAGGGAGCAATGCGCTCAATTCATTTCAGATCAGGGCTTCGACGGCTATGCAATCGGAGGCTCCCTCGGTAGGTCTAAGATGGATATGTACCATGTCCTGGAATGGACAAACCCTATTCTTCCTCAGGACAAACCCAGACATCTTCTAGGGATTGGAGAGATAGAGGATATCTTCGAAGTCGTACAGCGAGGGATTGACCTGATCGACTGTGTTTTACCGACACGTATGGCCAATACCGGAACATTATTTGTGAAAGGGGCAAAACATTTCAGGATACATATTTATAACATGCAATTTAAGGATGATCTCCGCCCTGTTGAGCAAGGGTGCATTTGCTATACATGCCGTCATTACTCCCGGGCGTATTTAAGACATCTCTTTATGGCTAAAGAACCTTTAGCAACACACCTGGCAACTATTCACAATCTCTACTTTATAGAATCCTTAATGAAACAGATCCGAGTTGCAATCAAAGAAAAAGGCTTTAAGCAATTAAAGGAAGAATGGCTTTCCTCATCGTAAGGTCTCGATTATTAAAAAGGGTTTTGGGCTAAATATTCAAGGCTGCTTTGTGACCTTCCTCAATGGCAAACAGGGCGTCTCTCGGTTTATTCGCATCGCCAATTATGAAAACTTCATAAGGATGTCCTTTCAATTCATCTACCAATGAATTTTTAGATACAGAGCCAACTGCCCATACAATGGTGTCCACATTGGGGATAGTGCTTTCCTGTGTATCCTTTTCAACAATCGCCCCCTGGCCGTTTATACCCAAAAAATTCGTATTCTTCATTAAAGTAACTCTTAACTCCTTCAATCTTGTACGAAGGTAAAACCTGCTTATTGGGCCCATATCCGCTGCGAATCTGTTGAACTGCTCCACTACTATTACATTCTTGCCCTTTTTAGCCAGAAAATGAGCGGTCTCAAGTCCGACAGAACCGCCCCCGACTATCAAGATGTTTTCTCCAGGCTCTTCCTTACTGTCAAGCACATCCCATGCTGTAATTGCTTTGATTCTTTCATCGCTAAAATCAGGGGTTATCGGTCTGGCCCCTGTTGCAACTATAACGACATCTGGAGATAATTCCTGTATTGTATTCAGATTCGCCTCTTTTCCCAGTAATACATCTATTTTCAGACGCTCCATCTGATAGGTCAAATAATCGATTTCTTCTCTTATCTCTTCTTTCAGAGGGATCCTTACTGCCAGATTAAACTGTCCACCGAGTCTATCCTCCTTTTCCATTAAAGTCACATCATGGCCTCTTTTTGCAGCTATCCTGGCAGCCTCCATTCCTGCAGGTCCACCTCCGGCGATTAAAACCCTTTTCCTCTTTGTCGCAGGTTTATCTGTAAGTATGCTCTCCTTTCCTACACGCGGATTCACCATACAAGTTAAGGAAGAATCTTCCCCGTCATCTTTTCCTGGTAAAATGATCTTATCAATCCTGTCAATACATCCCTGATTACACGCAATACACTTTCTAATATTTCTAATATCGCCTTCTTTGAGTTTTATGGGAAGTTTTGGATCAGCGATAAGCGGTCTGCCCATCCCGATAATATCTGCCCACCCTTTTTCAAGGATCTCTTCGGCCAGTACAGGATCATTTATCCTTCCTGCAGTAATTACAGGGACGTTAACCACTTTCTTGATCTCCTTAGCCAGGTTCATAAACATTCCTCTTGGCTCCATCATGGGTGATACGGTTGCCCTCTCTGAACCATAGACGCCTCCGGATACACTTATATAATCAACCCCGGCCTCCTCCAGATAAGGGGCCATAGCCTTTGTATCCTCTATCGTTGTTCCGCCTGGGATAAAGTCAGCGCCATTGATCCGGATTCCCAACGTAAAATCAGGGCCTAATCTCTTTCTTATGCCGGATATAATCTCACATGCAAACCTTGTCATATTTTCGGGATTGCCTCCGTATTGATCCTTCCTCTTATTGGAATATTTGGATAAAAATTCACTGACAAGGTATCCATGTGCCCCGTGGATCTCCACCATATCAAAGCCTCCATCCTTTGCCTTTTGTGCGGCTTCACTATGTTGATCCACAAGTTCACCAATTTCTTCGATGGTCAGCTCTTTTGGTTTTTCATTGAATATCAGACACGGTATAGGAGATGGTGCAACAAGTTCGCCTCCAAAAAAACCTGCCATGCCCTGGTTCCCCATATGAACCAGTTGAATACCTGCCCTGGCACCGGCTGTCTTTATCGATCCGGACAATCTCCTTAAATCATCAATAGACACTTCTTCGATTTCAAAAGGAATGTCAGCCTTTGAATCGGACTTTAGGTCTATAACAAACAAACTCTGCGATATGATCATGCCCACGCCGCCTTCTGCCCTTGCAACATAGAAATCTATCAGACGTTGGGATACACTTCCAAAATCTGATAGACCATTTGCAATTGCCGGCATGATTATTCTGTTTTTCAAGGTCAATGACCCAATTGTAATGGGTTCGAGTAATCGTTCAAACATATCAAAATCTCCCTCTTTGTTCATTGAGTAACTGATTTATAATGCTCCTTTGAGTATGGTACAATAATAAACCATACCTTTCAAGAAAATGTTTTTTGAATAGTAACTGCTCAGCCGTCGATCTACGCTTATCGTCACTGATATTTTTTCTTCTCCGATTACTTTACCTCGAAAAAACACAGAAATATCTCTTTGCCTTTCCACACATAGTCCATACCCAGTTAGGACAATATA
>JAUXFK010000050.1 GCA_030623035.1 Deltaproteobacteria bacterium
GGTGGAGCATACCAGGTGCGTCTAATCGGGGTAATCTTGGCATATGTATCTTCTACATCATCACCTTCACTATGTCAAGTTATTTATTTTCCTATGACCGTCCCCCATTCTCATTCTTCCCCGGTGTCCGGTCAAGCACCTTGTTCCGGCGCGTAGCGCCGGGGCTAGGTGCTTGACGCAGTCAGCACCGCGATTCCCGCCGCGGCTTTGGGCGTCAGAGTGAATGCGGTTGTTAGCAGGAATCATGCGAAGAGACCACCATTTCGGAAGCCCGTGGAGCTTTTTCTTTAAAAACCTCCGCCAATTTGAGTATCACTGAATGATGCTTACCATCATTACCCAGTTGATTTTCACCCATTTCACGCATAAGAGTGGCAAACTCGACAAGTCGCTCTGAATTGGTAACAACCTCAGGCAATAGAGTTCTATAAGCATCACCAGCACCACTAAATGCACTGTCTGAGTTCAACGCAACTTCTAGCCATAACTCAACAAAAAGTAGATCGGATAGAAGAGCTAGAAAATCATCCCCCACTTTATTAGTATTCTTTTCCTTCTCCCAGAATCGGTAAATATCGAATCCACGTGGATTGATGAGTTTCTCCCATGGCGAGGTAAGCACCTCAAGGTAGTATCGCGCAGCAGCACGTGCCGGCCCTTTTATTTGGTAATATTTGGCGGCTCTCCATGTAAAATCTTCGTTTGTTGACATTCCAATTCCCCGAAATAACGAAGGGAAGGCTACCTTCCACACTGCTCCAGTAATTGCAATGAAGGCAAAGTATGCAAGCATCGTAGGAACACCACCACCAAGCCTAGAAGCAAATGGGACAAGGAATAAAAAAAACAGCGCAACAGGAATAGCAAAAGACACTACCGCAAGAACAATGTGAAATATGCGCTTACCCGGAGACCGACCGGTTTGAAATTCTGGCATAGTGGGAAGGGGGTCTGACTCGAGCGCGAACCGCTGTTTTTCTCTCCATTTGTTTATCACATCTACTTCTATCGTAAAAGGTCCACCGACACAAATATTCGGGTCTGGTGCAAGTTTTGCCTTTTCGATGATCTTATTCCATGGGGGATTCTCACGAGCCTGATCTATGGCAAAACGTAGAGTGTCGTTTAAAGGAAGTTGCCTCCCCTTAATAGCGTGAGTCCCTGTATTAGTTTTGAGAATTAAACACGCGTTAGAAACGAGCCACGTTTCTTTATTTTTAAATGATTCGATCTCGGAGAGATCAAAGGCTACATAATCCTTCTTGTTTTCACGAAGAATGATAAGTCGCTTACTGGTAAGAATGGAGTCGGCACCCCTTAGGGTATTAACCATGAAATCCACCAAGAATTCGCCCAGGTCAGGTGTGAATTTCGCCAGAAAGGTTTCGATGGCCTTCGATCGGCCATGTTCATTTGATGCGATGAACTCTTCGTAGGTAACCGAAGCATTTGTTACACTCAACCCTACATGCTCCGAAAGTCCGTGGGTGCGCCATACGGCCCATGTAGTGCGGCAAAATTGCTCTTCGTCCTCGGTCATCTGTTTCATTGTCATGATCTAATCCTTTCGTCTTGTCTGCTAACAAGTTAGTATACAGCTTCCGGATAAGTCCCTATATATACTTTTTACCTTGACAAAAAATGGTTCGAGTCTTGTAGTTTGCTAGCTGAATAACATGAAAAATAAGACGCTATCCAGAAAGCTGGATAAACTGCCATGTTGAAAATACCCTCCCAAATTATGTCGCTCTATGATGAGCTTTTGGCTAAAACGGCTGTGACTGTACGATCCTATTTTCTTTACAAAAAGTGGTTGCGGTACTATTTGGACTTTTGTCATAAATACCACTTTGAACCATCAACAAGGCAAAATGTATCACTTTTTTTAAACAAATTGGAATAAAAAAATCAGAGTGAACAACAAAAGAAGCAAGCCGCTCATGCAATATCAATTTTTTACAAAATCAGACTGCCCAATTCTGAAAAAACAGGTGATTATAGGTTAATTGAGTTGAAATTATTTTATGAAGGTGTTACAAAAGGGAGGTTATAGAGTATCTGTTTTCGCTTTAGAGGTAATTCATTAAAAGCCTACAAAAGAATATAATTCCCTAAAAGAGGATCATACAACCTGGATACCATACAAAAATACTTCAAGGTAGATAGAAAGAACATGTCATTTCTAAAGTTTATCCTCGAGGCCTATGAGGGAATTGCTGTTATGCGGACAATATGTCCAAGAGAAGGCATTATTGAGCTAATGATCGCACCGGATTTTGAAAATGAAGTTGAACAAATACTCGATGATCTGAAAAATGGTTTTTCCATACAACCGATTGCTTCCCCGCCGGATATTAAGGAGATATAGTCGAGATACCTCTTTTCCTATCCTTTGAATTTCTCAAACTCTTGTTTTAAGTGGACAATCCTGTCAACCGCTATATCAAATATCCGCTTTCCTTTTTCGGCGCTTGCCTTTTTGGGGTTGCCCCATACCCCTGCAGGCCAGTATTTCTTTTTGTCTCTTGCCAAAAAATATTGCGGCATCCGGGGGAAGAAGCTTTCCGGCAAATCTTTTACCAGATCCGGTCTTACATGCATTATAAGAGAGGTTTCCAGCTCCCCGGCATGGCCATCCCCCTTGGTTTCAACGACTTCCTGGCTCTCTTTTGAAATCAGATGGAACAGGGAAATTACAGCAATTTTCGACTCCGGAAGTTCATCGAGCAGTAATTCTCCGATTTCAAATAGGGACGACATATGTGTTCCACCCGCATGCCCGGATATGATCATGAAATTTCTCATCCGGTGTTCATAAAGAGACCTTACAATATCTTTAATGATGCTTTTTAGGGTATGACCTGAAATCGTAATCGTACCTGTATGTCCGCTTGTACTGCGGCATATCCCATAGTATATTGGAGGAGCAATAAAGACCTGAACCTTCCTTGCTACCTCTTTTACCATCTCATATACATGTATAATATCTGTAGCCAATGGCAGATGGGGGCCGTGCTCTTCCGTAGTCCCGATAGGGATAATAACGGTTTGCGTCTTTTTAAGCCCTTCTTCAAATTCCGGCATTGTTATTTCCTGAATAATCATACTGTAACCCTCCCTTTCCCTGTGTCAGAAAAAGTTTATACTGGACACTAACCAGGAATTATTCTATTATCAACGGGTTGTTTTATAAATATAATTTCTTCTTGGCGATTGAAAATAATACCACAGCGAAACTAGATGGTCAACATATCCCTGAGGAAATAATAGAGAGGATAGGATGAAGAAGAAAGATTCACAGAGGCATGCCAGGAAACTCGTTTTATGTGATTTTGATGGGACAATCACAAAGGAAGATGTAGGATATAATTTTCTTAATAGGTTCACAAATGAAAACTGGGAGGGTATTGACCGTGATTTTATAGAGGGCAGGATAGGCTCAAAAGAGGCCTATACCAGAATCACCAGACTTATTGTGGGTACAAAGGAAGAAATGATCGATTTTATCAGTTTGAATTCAACTTTAGACCCCCATTTTATAGAATTTTATGAATCTTGCAAAGAGAAGGGCATTGACCTTAAGATTGTAAGCGATGGCTTTGGTTTATACATCGATGCCTTGCTTCAGCATTATAATCTTGAAGGCATTGATTCCTTTGCCAATAAGATTGTATTTATAGATGAAAAAAGAATTGATATTGAATTTCCCTATTATAACCCGGAGTGTGGGAGCTGTGGTGTTTGCAAAAGAGGAATCTTAAGGAGATTTAGAGATGATTATGACCATATTATTTTCGTGGGTAATGGCCTGTCCGATAGATGTATTGCCGAAGAAGCCGATGAAGTATATGCAAAGAGCACCCTTTACTTATACTGTACTAAAAATGGAATAGATTTTTGGAATTATAATGATTTTTCAGATGTAACTGAGAATATGTCAAAGAAAATAAAGGGCATAATATTTGATCTCGATGGGACGCTGATCGATTCCGTGGATGCGATCCATAAGAGTTTCAATTGGGCTCTGGGGCATTTTGGGCATGAACCGATCAAGCGGAAACAGCTCAATGTCCTGTCAAAAGAGTCAATAACAGGAATTATGTATCAACTGGCAGGCCCCGATGAGTTCAAAGAGTCTATGAAGCGGTTTAAAGAAAAATACATTGAACTCATCATGAAGGATCCCCCCCTCTTTTCAGATGTTAAAGGGGTGGTTTTGTTCTTGAAGAAAGCGGGAGTGCCCCTGGGTATAGCAACAAACATGGAAGGGAGTTATGCCAGAGAAATTCTAAAGCAATCAGGGATTGGAAAATACTTCACCGCGGTAATTGGAGCGGATAACCCAGGGCGGATGAAACCCAATCCAGGAATGATCTATGACGCGTTAAAGGGTATGAATTTACAAAGAGAAGATACGGTATTTGTGGGAGATTCAGTAATTGATATTGAGACAGGGAAGAATGCACAGATGGATGTATATATTTTACCTACGGGGTTTGAAACAAAAGAGAAGTTGTCAGAAAATGGTCCCAAAAGGTTGTTGAATCGACTTAACGATTTGAAAAAGATAATAGAATATAATCGGTTGTGAAATGAACAACATTGGAAACAACCCAAAGCCGCAGGTCACGATTGTAAGATGTAAAGGGTATGAACAAGAAAATGTATATCAAAAAGTGAAAGAATCGGTTGACCTGTTGGGTGGGATGGGGAGGTTTATCAAGGATGGCGACAGGGTATTGCTTAAGCCGAATCTGCTTTCCGCCAAACCAAAAGAAAAGGCTGTGACCACGCATCCCTCTTTTATATCGGCTGTTGCCAGGTTGGTTCAGGAGGCCGGAGGGATTCCATGTATTGGAGACAGTCCTGGAATCGTAAGTTTAAAAAGAGTCGCTGAAAAGTCAGGAATAAGAGAAGTTGCTGATAAAAAGGGAATAAAACTCGTAGAGTTTGATGAATCTGTGGAGTTAAAAAACAAAAGAGGCCGTGTATTTAAAAGGTTTGAAATCGCCAAAGCATTCCAGGAAGCGGATGCAATAATCAACCTTCCCAAACTCAAGACACATGGCCAGATGCTTCTTACCTTAAGTGTAAAGAATAATTTTGGCTTTATCGTAGGTAAAGAAAAGGCAAAGTGGCACCTAAAGGCAGGGATAGATGTGAGTTATTTTGCTCAGATGCTTCTCGATCTTTACCTACTTATACAACCGAGATTAACGATAATGGATGGGATTATAGGGATGGAAGGAGAAGGGCCTGGAAGCGGTGATCCCCGAGAAACAGGGTTGATATTTGCCGGTGTTGACTGTGTGGCGATTGATGTTGTAGTCAGTCGAGTCCTTGGAGTTAAATCGGATAGTGTACATACCACAAGGATGGCAAGGCAAATGAGGATAGGAGAGACGGATATTAATGGGATTGAAATCTTAGGAGAAGACCCCAATGAGGTTAAAATAAATGGTTTTAGGCTTCCCAAAACGAGTGATTCCGGATTTCGTATTCCTAAATTTCTGCGTCGTTTTATAAAGAGCCTTGTAACATCTAAACCTTTTATTGACCACAGAAAGTGCGGATTATGCCTGGTTTGTGTTGATTCGTGTCCGCCCCATAGCATGAGGATAGTGAGGGAAAGGATAAAGATAGATTATCAAAATTGTATTCGATGTTTTTGCTGTCAAGAACTATGTCCTGAGGGAGCGATTCATATAAAATCAGGCTTAAAAAAACATTATGAAAAATTGTAACTGTTTAGCCGTTTTAAGGAGCGGTCAAACGGCTCTGTTCGAAGTAGAAAAACAACCCTTGTAGGCTGGCAGGCTGTCTAGCTGACAAGCTAATTCTTAATAGAGGATTGATATTGAGTATTATAATTGTAGGTGCAGGAGAAGTCGGGTTCCACATCGCCAGCAGGTTGTCAAGGGAGAATCGTGATGTTGTTTTAATCGAAAAGGATGAGAACGTCATAAGGCGCATCGCTGATAGCCTGGACGTTCAGATCGTCCATGGCAGTGGAAGCAGCCCAAGTATTCTGAGAAAAGCCGGAATTGATCGTTCAGAGATCCTTATCGCAGTTACCGACAGTGATGAAGTAAATATTGTGGCTTGTATCACTGCTGAGTCTCAAACCCATGTCCCAACAAAGATCGCAAGGCTGAGGGATACTGAATATGAAAAACTATACAGTATGAAGGGTAAAGATGGATTAAATATTGATTTCGTTATTAATCCCGAGAAGGAAACGGTTTCAAATATCCTCAATATCCTCGATGTGCCGGAGGCGATTTATGTACATGACTTTGCAAAAGGAAATGTAAGACTTGTAGGTTTTCGGATAGGAGAGAAGCTTCCAATTACGAACAGGAAGTTGGCAAACATTATGAAGGACTACCCAGACAAAAAGTTCCATATCGCAGCGATTTCCAGGAGGGCAAGTACCATTGTACCCAGTGGAAAAGATGTTATCCTTCCCGGAGATCATGTGTTTTTCGTTTCACAGCCCAAGTATATGCCCATGTTGTTAAAGATGATAGACAAAGAAAAGTTAAAGACAAAAAGAGTGGTTATATTCGGCGGAGGAAATATAGGTTTCTATCTTGCAAGACTGTTAGAGAAGAGAGGGATAAGTACAAAGATAATTGAACAATCCGAAGATCGATGCAACTTCCTTTCAGAATATCTGGACAGCACGGTAATTTTACATGGAGATGTTACAGATGAGGAAATCTTGAAAGAAGGAGGGGTAAAAGATGCGGACACCTTTATCGGAGTATCTGATGATGACGAGGCCAATATCCTTGTTTCCCTCTTTGCCAAACGTATGGGGGCGCAAAGGGTTATGGCCAAGTTAAATAATCTTTCCTATCTCCAGCTAGTGTCTACATTGGGTATTGATGTGGTGATTAGCCCCAGGGTATCAGCAGTCAGCAGCATTCTCCGTTTTGTCCGCAAGGGCAAAGTCCTTTCTGTAAGTGAGATAGGTTTCGAAGATGCAGAGGCGATAGAGATCATAGCCATGGAAACATCGGATCTTGTGAATAAACCTTTAAAAGACATAAAATTCCCTTCAGGTTCATTGGTCGCTACAGTTGTCAGGGGTGAGGAGATTATTATACCTTCAGGGAATACGGTAATTCATCCAGGTGACAGGGTGATCCTATTTTCCTTAAGGTCTTCTATCCCCAAGTTGGAAAAGGTGTTGACTGTAAAGCTGGAGTACTTTTAAATGCAATTCAAGTCCATACTGAGGCTCCTTGGTGCCCTGATATTTTTTGTCGGGGCAATGATGGTTTTCCCTCTGTTTTTTTCTCTGTATTACAGAGACGGAGATAGCCTGCCGATACTCTTTTCAATGTTATCCTCCCTATTATTTGGCTTTTCGCTTTTCTTCATATTCAAAGGAGAAATCGAAGAGATAAGTCATAGAGAAGGTTTTCTAATCGTCTCATTGGGATGGATTCTAGCTGCATTTTTTGGGTCTTTACCCTATTTTTTCTCAGGAACGTTCAATAGCTTTGTGAATGCATACTTTGAATCTGCCTCGGGCTTCACAACCACAGGTGCGTCTGTTCTTAAGAGTATAGAAGACCTTCCAAGGGGAATCCTCTTTTGGCGAAGTATGACCCACTGGCTTGGGGGGATGGGTATCATCCTTTTATCTATTGCGGTTCTTCCATTACTTGGAGTCGGTGGGATGCAGCTTTTTAAGGCAGAGGTTCCAGGTCCTGTAACGGATAAGATAAAGCCAAGGATAGCAGAGACTGCAAAGACATTATGGAAGGTCTATATCATTCTTTCAGCAGCACAGACAGGACTCCTCATGCTAGGGGGCATGGATCTGTTTCATTCGTTATGTCATACATTCGGGACAGTGGCAACAGCTGGTTTCTCAACACGTAACCTGAGCATAGGAGGTTATAATAGCCTCTATTTTGACATTGTTATTACAGTATTTATGCTTATCGCTGGGGCTAATTTTGCATTGCATTACCAGTTTTTAAGGGGCAATTTTAGGGCTTTCTGGAAGAGCAGCGAATTTCGTTTTTATATATATGTATTTGGTATTTTTTTTCTTTTCATAACAATGAATACCTATTTTCATGTATACAAAAACATCTTTCATGCAATGAGATACTCCTCTTTTCAAGTGGCATCCATCCTTACCACTACCGGTTATGTTACCGTGGACTTTGAGCAATGGCCCTTCTTTTCCCAGATTTGCCTTTTGTTGCTGATGTTCATAGGTGGATGTGCAGGGTCTACAGGTGGTGGTATAAAATGTTTGCGTATCATGCTCTTATTTAAACAGATAAGAAAGAGTCTAAATCAATTCATCCATCCTCATGGTGTATTCACAATAAAGCTTGGCAGGCAGGTGGTTTCATCGGACATAATGAACAGTGTCCTGAGCTTTTTTTTAATCTATATTTTTCTTCTCATCCTTGGGGTTTTAATAATGACCTTTTTGGGTATGGATTTGGTAACTGCATTTGCATCTGTTGTTGCCTGTATTGGGAACATTGGACCTGGTTTAGGCGGTGTGGGACCAATGGATAATTATAACCATATTCCATATCTTGGAAAATGGGTACTCATCTTCCTTATGTTTGTAGGAAGGCTGGAGGTATATACGATAATTCTACTTTTAATGCCGAAATTTTGGCAGAAATAGCTGTTTATCTGTTTTAAACGGGTTGATGCCCAAATGGAAATCCCTTTTCGCTTTTTCCAACAGCCTGTTGATATTTTTGACAAGACGCGTTCATTGTTGGTGTCCGGCAAATTTCTTTGACTTATCATATAATTGTTGATAATATTAAAAGCTGGATCCAGATAAGGCCATTTAGCCCAACCTCTGCGCTAGGCTCTGATTTTAATCATATCCAGCCTGAAAAAGGGTCGTTCTAGTTCAATTTAATACGAAAGCGGGGGATATAAAAGAGGGATTTCAAAAGTCTCGAGTTGTTATAAGGGGGGCTCTGAAAGGGATCTAAGGTTAATTTAGGTAGTTGTTCAAAACGGAAAGGAGCGTTTCTATATATGCGTGAGAAAGACAGAGAGCTGGCTCGAAGGCGAAGAAGAAAGAAGAAAGCGAAAAAGCAAAAAGCAAAAGAGACCATGAAAAAGAAATAGGTCAGTGTTTCAAGGATTTGAGAATGTTTACATTTGGTTTCATTGAGGTGGATACCATGAAAGCAATTCTTATCTTTGCTCAAAAGAGATTTATTATTTTTCAAAGAGTTCTAATTTGAGATGGGAATGGTTAAAAGGAGGAATCCATCGAAGGCAAGTAAAAATCTCAATGATCCGTCTATGCTTTTCGGTATTATAAGTGGGGAGGGAGAACAGATGATCGAAAAGGTTTTGAACAAAATAGCAGAGCAAGTGCTTGCTTTTGATGAGGCTTCCCTTAGAAGCCTCCGGACCAAATACCATGAGAGAATAAGCCATTTTGATACAAGTAAAGAATGGGAAAAGGCGGTTATCGTTTATTTTATCATAAATTCTGTAATCACAAAAAATGCTCTGTTCAATCAAAATGCGATGGCTGTTCAAGGAAAAAAGAAGACAAAGGAAGAAAAGAAAAAGGGAGGACAGTTAAGGGTAGTCAAGTAGTGTCCATCCAGAAATGAGCAATTTTGTTCAAGATCAAGGAAGGCGAAGATTTTAACCGCAGGAATATATTGACATATTTCGAGGATTAAAATCTGAGCCTGACACAGAGATTGGGCAAAAGGGCCATTTATGGATGGACACTATCTATTCGTATTTGCCCATATGCATAACATATAGAAATAGCAAATGCATTTCTTAAAGACAATTTCGAATTGCATTAATAAAAAAACTATGCTAATTAAAGAAAATGGTTAATGAGATTGCTTTGAAAAAAAGGCTTCTTTCTAAGTATAAGTTACCCTTTAGCTTACCATCAATACAGTTGAATTAGGGATCGATTTATGATTTCCAGGGTATGTAAAATTACTACGCTTCATTCAACGTAAACTCAATAACCATTTTATCTTTATATTCACTCAATTTTACCGTATTTTTTCATTTCGTCTTTACATATAAACCAATTAATTTATTAAAAGGGGTATTTTCTAGTGAAAAAATTTTTAGCTTTGCTTTTATGCCTATTTTTTATTTCCTTTCATATATGCTGTCAAAGAGGAAAAGAACAGACGCTCGTAAATATTGGGAATCAGATTATCACTGTTGATGAGTTTATCAAAGAGTTTGAGGAAGTTCGACAGGAGTATTTGAATCTCAATATAAAAGACAATAAGTCATTTAACGAATTGAAGGCTAGTTTTTTAAATGGACTTATAGAAAAGAAAATTCTTTTAAATGAGGCAGAAAGGCTTGGGATTAAAGTTACAGAAAATGAATTAGAAAGTGAGATATCCCATATAAAGAAAGATTACCCTGAAAAGAGTTTTAAGGAGACCATTATCAACGAGTATGTGGACTATAAAGATTGGGAACAGAAAATAAAAAAGAAGCTATTGATAGAAAAACTCATCAATAACATGATAGTCTCTAAAATATCGATTGAGGATGAAGAGATAAAAAGATATTATGAGAAGAACACACAGGAGTTCGATCTTCCCGAACAGGTTAGAGCGTTTCAAATCGTAGTCGGTACAGAGTTAGAGGCCCATGAAATATTGAAGAGGTTAAAAGACGGCGATGATTTCATAAAATTGGCGAAGGAGAAATCATTGAGCCCGGATAGCGAAAAGGGGGGGGATTTGGGTTATTTTGGTCGGGGTTATATGCCCCCAGAGTTCGATGAAGTGGTTTTTTCTCTGCCTATAGGACAGTTAAGTAAAGTAGTCAAAAGCCCTTATGGATTTCATGTCTTTAAAGTAGAAGAAAAAAAAGAAGCAAGAAAGATGCTTCTTGACGAAGTTTATGATCAAATTGAGGAAAGGCTAAAAAAAGAAAGGACAGAAGAAGGGTATAATAGATGGTTTAAAAAAGTAAAAACCATGGCTCCTATTGAAATCAATCAGCAATTACTTATGGAGATTAAATAATTGAGATGTCTGGATCGATGAAAACCAATATAACAAAACGAATCCTATCCCTATCATTTCTTTTTTTATTTGGTATCTCTGCCTTAAATACAGAGGTAGCTGCAGAAATAATTGACAGAATCATCGCAATTGTAAATGATGATATTATCACCCTTTCAGAACTGAATGATGCAATAGATATATCTTTAAATAATACTGAAGGCAAGATAAACCTCAACAGCAAAGATACGACTCCAGAAGAAATTAAAAGAAAAATTCTTGATAGGCTGATTCAAGACAAGCTAATAGACCAGGAGGTAAAAAAGAGGTGGATAGTTGTCTCCGAAAGTGAAGTAGATAACGCTATAGATAATATAATGAAAGATAATCATCTTACAGGGCAGGAATTGGTTGAGAAATTAAAGTCCGATGGAGTGGACTTTGATAAGTATAAAGAGCAGATAAAACAAGAGCTGGAGAGGATGAAACTTGTAGATTACCAAATTAAATCCAAGATTGTATTGAATGACGATGAGCTTAGAAAGTATTATACGAAGAATATGGATAAATTTAAAGTGATAAAAGAAATTAGGGTTCAGCATATCCTCCTTTCGATTCCTCCAGACGCTGATGAAGTAGAAACCAATAAGATCAATAGAAAAATAAGAAAACTCCTTTTAGAGATAAAGAATGGAGAAGACTTTGGAAAACTGGCCAAAATATATTCTCAAGGAGCCTCGGCAGATTCAGATGGAGATATGGGATGGTTCAAACGTGGGGAACTGGTACCATTTTTAGAAAAAGTCGTATTTAACCTAAAGGTTGGAGAGGTTAGTGGTATCATCCGGAGCGATTTAGGCCTCCATATAATCAAGATCATGGATGGAAAAGAAGATGGAATTAAAACATTTGAAGAGGCCAAAGATGAAGTAAAAAACACCATTTACAAAAAAAAGGTGGAGGATGCATTCAAAGAATGGATTGAAGATTTAAAGGAGAAATCTTTTATTAAGATAAAAATTTGAAAAACGCCTCAACCCACATTATCCCCCCACTTTTGCCGATCTCTTCAAGAACTCAGCTTTAATTGTATATTCTTTACCTGGGTGTAATCGTTTCCATATCAGGGATGAGATTTATCCCCCCATGAAACAGGGTTTTCCCTGCTACCATATTAAAGATCACATCTTCATTATTGGCTTCATCAACTAAACAGCCAGAGATTATCAAAAAACGTTTTGGACAAGACGAATTGGGATTTGGGCAACAGCCCGTTAAAGTACAACCCTTTTAAATATTTCTCCGTATTGCATATTACCCTTTTTACCAAACTCTCGGGCCATTGCTGTTATCATTTCTCTCCAATTCTCACGAATCTTGATCTGGCTTTTATGCTTTTCCAGGGCTTCAAGTTTCAAATCCAGGGTATCTGTAATATCCACAAACAAATCAGGTGTCTCTGGAAAGGTAAAGTGAATCTCACAGGGGGAATGGGCATTAAACCCTGCATTCGTCTGGGCAGGTAGGAAGAGGTGGTCTCTAGATGCAACGATCGCATCGGATGTTGTATACCCCACTGCCCTGTGGTCAGGATGCAACAAATATGGCCTCCAGGGATCGTGGGTGACGATAATATGGGGTCTGTATTGACGGATAAGTAGGGCAAGCTCACTTCGAAAGGCAAGTGTGACTTCGAGTTCTCCATCTCTATGACGAAGAAATGTTACGCTTTTAACTCCCATCACCTCAGCGGCTTTAAGCTGCTCATCCTCTCTTGTCTCAGCCAGAAGATGTGGGGATACCCCTCTGTCTTTGGTTCCCTTATCACCATTGGTACAGATTACATAGCGAACCTCTTTCCCCTCTCTTACCCATTTAGCGACTGTACCTCCACATCCAAGCTCTGCATCGTCCGGATGTGCCATTATTGCCATTATCCTGTTAAGTTCCATCTATTTAACCTTTTTTTGGAGTTTTTGCTTTTTTTATAGGTAACTACTCAGCCGCCGATCTACGCTGATCATCACTGATATTTTTTCTTCTCCGATTACTTTACCTCGAAAAAACACAGAAATATCTCTTTGCCTTTCCACACATAGTCCATACCCAGTTAGGACAATATATAAGGCGTTTTCATAGACAGATTCAAGAAATCCATCACCAAGCTCATTATAAGCTTCATAAAAACTTCGTAACAGTTTAGCTTTTTTAAATTTTAGTTGCTTCTACGGCAATCAAATTTTAACGCGTGCAACTATTTGAACATCTAAGTGAGTTAAGAAAGAACAGGGGGAAAGATGCGAGTTCTGCACGGGTTAAAATTTGATTGCTGTTGAAGCTTGGCCAGTTCTTTCTGTTTCATAAGTCTAAAATAATACAAATCTCATTTGAATTCATGTACAAAAATAAAGTCATTATTGGCATGTGATCCGTGACAA
>JAUXFK010000020.1 GCA_030623035.1 Deltaproteobacteria bacterium
GTGCCTTTGCCCCTCTGTGCCTGAGTAGTTACTGCATTTAAACCTGTCTGCGTTCATCTGTGCCTGCCCCGTAGGTCAAGATGATCGTACTGGGGTGAATCTGTGGCTGAATAGTTACGATTTATTGACCTTTTTGGCTGTTAAACGTAAAGTATCGGCCTCGTCACAGAATCAAGCGTTTAATGCGCTTCTGTTCTTTTTCAGGCATATTCTGAAAACTGAATTCGGAGAGATAAAAGACGTTCCGAGGGCGAAAAGAAAGCCTTATATAAAGATATCTGGTACAGTATATGGTATGGAGGCTAACAGGAAAGCGGAAAAAGAAAAGGAAATCTTAGAACACTGCCTTTCTATTTGCTGCAAGAAAGACGTTTTATAACTTCTTGATACCCATCTACAAGCCTTTGTACCACACAAGCTGCGGGGATAATATCATTTATCATGCCGGCTGCTGCGCCGCAATAGGCCTCGCCTTTTATCAGGTCACCTTCTATCTGACCTGTCCGTGCACGGCTGTAACCGAGATACTCTCTGATCTCATCGGCAGATGCCCCGGATTCTTCTAGTTTCAACAGGTCCTTTGAGAATTCTGTATTCAGGCTTCGTGTAGGAATTAATCTTCGGCATGTAATCACGGTATCCGAATCTTGTGCTGCCAGTATCGCGTTTTTGTATTTAAGACTTGCAATATTTTCCTCAACAGCGATAAACCGGGTTCCCAACTGTACACCATCCGCACCGAGCGCAATTGCTGCTGCAACTCCTCTTGCATCTGCAATACCTCCGGCTGCGATAACAGGGATAGACACGGCATCTGCAACCTGAGGGATCAACGGAAATAACGGCAGTTCATCGATTCCATTATGGCCTCCGGCTTCAACCCCTTCCGCAATCACGCCATCTACATTTGAAGCCTCTGCGATCTTTGCCTGTCTTACAGAGCTTACCACGTGGAGCACTTTTATTCCCTCCAGATGGAGTAGCTCAGTAAAGAGGGCAGGGTTTCCGGCAGCAGTTACAGCAATCTCCACCTTTTCCCTTAGGATAATGTCTATGAGGACGCCGCTGTATTGCAGATCCAGAGGGATGTTGACACCAAAAGGTCTTTCCGTCAGATCCCTTGCCCGGCTGATTTGCTCTTTTAGATTCTTGGACGAATCTCCATGGCGCTCCATTGCTGCAAGTGGGCTGATGATGCCCAAAGCGCCTGCATTCGATACTGCTGCTGCAAGTTCAGCAGTGGCTATCCAGAGCATTCCACCCTGGAAGATTGGATAATCGATTCCAAGCAGATTACAAATACGCGTTTTTTTCATCATGATACCTTTATGTCCTCACAGGGATATATAGACTTTTCTCTATGGATGAAAGCCGCTTTAGGGCGAACCTTTTTTTCTGTTTCAATTTTATTCTGAAGGATAAGCTTTATTAAGATGGGCCTTTTCATATTGAGGATTCAGGTGAATGGCCATATCATAGCATCTCATTGCTTCAGGAAATCCGAAACCACCATCCTGAAGGCTTCTGGGTTCTCCTGCACTGGCATGTGGGTAGCTTGCGGTATTTCGCGATATTTTGCGTCTGGGATGATCCTGCACATCTTCAAGGCATCCTCTCGGGAAAGAAAAGGACTCTCCTGTCCACGTACCACCAGAGTGGGGCAGGTGATGTTTTCCATGAAAGGCCAAAGATCCTCGACGATGTAGCCATTTTGCTGAGACTGTTGCCTCATTCGAATATCGTCTCTGGGGACAAAGCTCCCATCAGACATCTCTTTGAAGCCATAGCCTGCCATCTGAAGGCATATCTCATTTGATAGATACGGATAAACACTTTGAGCCACATCCACCACTTCGTTAAGGGACCTGGCTTTTTGCGGAAGGTTGTCAAGAAGAAGCCTTAACGCATCACAGGCCATAGGATTGTTACCCGGCCGGGCATCCACCAGAATAAGTCGTTCTATGTTCAAAGGGATGCAGGATGTATAAAACAGGGCGTTTCGGCCTCCCATTGAATGCCCCACCATAATCAGATTTTTCAGGTTCAAAGTATCGACAAAACAAGCGATATCCGAAAAATGGTCGTCCAGCGTATAAGCAGGATCCCCAGGCCATTGACTCTCCCCGTGTCCTCGCTGATCCAGAACAACTATACGGTAACGGGTTGAAAAGTTCGAAGCAAAGTCATCCCATGCATGCGCGCAAGACATAAAACCGTGGAGGAGCAACATGGGTTGGGACCCGCTATCTCCCCAGTCAAGATAATGCAGTTGAAGCCCATTAATATGCAGATACCTGTCTTGTGGCTTCTTTTGCATACAAACCGAATTCTTCCTGTGCGTATCGATATCCCATTTAAAAGGGAGGGAATTATTAATATTACATTCGACTCATGTATCAATCCGATGAGGCCAGGGGTTTAGGCTCCTGAATTTCCATTTCTTTTTCACAACATACCGGGCTGCCGTCACCGGCTTTCGTGCAGAGAACCTGCGAACCACATGCCTCGCACTGATACCTTTTTCCAAGTTGACTCATCGTCTGTCTCCTCCAAGTTTTGAATATTACGTTTTTTAGGTTTCATACAGGCTACTTTTTGAGTTCCATCGGTTCACCACAACAGTAGAGTTTCCCATCGCCACGACGGGTTACGATGAGCTCTGAGCCACACTTCTTACACACATACCTCTTTCCTAGTTCATTTGCCATTTTAATCAATAACTCCTTTGCTCTTTTTCAGTATTACCTGGCCTTTTCAAAGGCCGGTTCCTATCCTCAATAAAACAACTCTAAACCAATCTTTATGAAACAGGTTCTGTTAACCCTGTCCGTATTGTTCGACAAGCACCCTCTTTAAAAGCTTACCCATAGGATTGCGGGGCAATGAATCGACGAAAATAACAGAGGTTGGTCGCTTAAATCCTGCCAGTTTCGGACGGCAGTACTCTATAATTTCCTCTTCGGTTGCTTCTTGCCCTTCTTTTAGTACGACGACAGCCAGGGGTTGTTGTCCCCATTCCGGATCATGGATACCGATTATCGCTGCTTCTTCCACTTTGGTATAAGAATAGAGTACATCTTCAACCTCTTCTGGTGAGATATTCTCTCCACCCCGGATAATCATGTCATCACCACGACCAGCCAGGTAAATATAACCATCCTCATCCATCCACCCCATGTCTCCGGTATGCAACCAGCCATCATCGGTAATCAGGCCTGAAGACTTTTCCTCATCCCCCCAATAACTTTTTACAATTCGCGGGCCTCTGGCTGCAATCTCGCCCACTTCATGCGGGGGTAAAGCACTTCCCTGCTCGTCAATAATCTTCACTTCCACATCGGACAATGGCTTTCCGATCGAAGAGGTAAGCCTTTTTAACTTTATCTCCTTTTCTTCTTCGGTTCCTTCGATAACATGGTCATCAGGACCCAATGTAGTAATCGTGGAAGCGGTTTCTGTCTGACCAAAAGCATTGATGAATTTCACCCAGGGCATCAACTCAATCGCCTTTTTGATTACCTCAAGAGGCATGGAAGCCGCACCATAAGTAATCACCTGAAGGCTCGATAAGTCATATTTGGCAAAGTCCGGATCATCGATAACCCTCTTTAACATGGTAGGAACCAACATTGCCCGTGTTACCCGCTCTTTTTGAACGCTTCCAAGCCATTCTTTTACTTCAAACTGTTTCATCAACACCAGGGTTCGGCCACCGTACACGGCAGCCATTACTGCCTGCATACCGGCTACATGGTACAAGGGGACAGTAAGCAGGTTTCTTTCCTCTATCTCGGGGGAAGCGGGCTCCACATTCTCAAGAATGTATACGGCAAACGAACCGTGACTCAATGGCACTCCCTTGGGACGGCCTGTGGTTCCTGCCGTATACATGAGGATTGTTATATCTTCATCTTCTATTTCACTGAAATACTCATCGGGTGACGAAGATTCTATTATATCCTCGTAATAGCGCATTCCTTCCGTATTGCTCTCAAAGCAGATAGACTCCTTCACAGAGAGTAACTGAGGCAGGATGCTGTTTACCAAGTCTGTATACCTATTCCCCATCAACAGGACTTTGGCTTTGGCATTGGCAATCATATAGTTCAATTCATCTGCCTTTGCTCTGAAATTCAAAGGAACGAGAATCGCACCCAGCTTGGCGCAAGCAAAGTAGGACTCAATATACTGATTGCAATTCACCTGTATAATCCCGATTCGATCACCTTTTTCCACCCCCAGTTTAAAAAGGCCATTGGCCAGTCTGTTGGCACGATCGTTCAACTGAGAATATGTCCACCTCTTTCCCTCAAATATCATACAATCCCGCTCAGGGCATATCGCACTGGCTATACTCAAAAAATCCGTGGTGTTCATTTTTTCTCCCTTCTTAACCTCTCCTTTTGGGAATCTCTGTTAACCTTTAGTCTTTTCAGCTTCCATGGCTCGCCACTGAAACAACTTGAAAGGCAAGCCTTTTTTCCAGATCAAGACCTTGTTCAAGGGCAATATCCAACCCCCTCAGCACTGCCTTTTTGGCACATCTAACAGCAAATGGATTAAAGGAGGCGATCTGTCTGGCCATTGCTTCAGCTCTTTTTAGAAGTTCGTCCTTTGGTACAACAAGATTGACCAGTCCCACTTTTTGGGCCTGCTCAGCATTAATCCATGGATCTGTAAGCAACATCTCCAGGGCCTTTCCAGGCCCAATAACCCTCGGCAAGGTCTGAGTTCCGCCGGCAGCCGGAATGATGCCCAATCCTACCTCAGGCAAACCGAACCGGGTATCATCCGAGGCGATTCGGATATCGCAGCAAAGTGCCATCTCGATACCTGAACCGAGTACATATCCATGAACCGCAGCAATAAGCGGTTGAGGAATATTCAAAAAAAGGCCCCATATATCTCGCTCCCAGCGTACCTGTCTGGCAATTATAGGGGATGGTGCCAAAAGAAAATCTTTTAGATCTGCCCCTGCACAGAATGCCTTTTCCCCTGCCCCTTTGAGGATGGCAACCCTGACTTCGCAATCCTCTCTAATCGCACCTAGAACCTGGTAGAGTTCATCTCTCATCTGAATATTATAAACATTCAGAAACTTTGGACGATTAAGCGTGATATATGCGATACCATCGCTCTTTTCATAGATAATCGTAGAAAAATCGCTCATTTGAATAACCAAAAATGAACCACTCAGATTCCTTTAAAGCCAGGGGTCTTCTTTTCACGAAAAGCATTGACACCCTCGATACGATCTTCAGTCGTTTGCAATAAAAAATACAGATCTCCTTCCAGGCGCAGCCCCTGATCTAAGGTAAGGTCTATCCCTTTACATATCGCTTCTTTTGCGTACCTCAGAGCGATCGGCGCCCTTGAAGCCATCTGCGAAGCCATGTCCATCGTCTCTTTCATAAGAACGTCAGGATGGACAACCCTGTTGATCAAACCGATCCGATAGGCTTCCTGTGCATCTATCGATTCTCCAGTGAGAATCATCTCCATGGCCTTACCCCTTCCTACCAGACGTGACAACCGCTGGGTTCCTCCATCCCATGGGATAAGACCTTTCTTTATATGGGATAATCCGAAACGAGCCCTGTCTGTGGCGATTCTTACGTCACAGGCGAGAACCAACTCAAAACCCGGTCCCAAGGCCTCCCCATCGATCGCTGCAATAACCGGACGATCAAGTCTCGAAATGGGAGTGGCAATGGAATACATCTCCCTTTCTGACTCTTTGCCGAACCCCGTAACCGCTTGAAGCAAATCCGTTCCCACATTAAATGAGCGCTCTCCATCACCGGCAAGAATTACCACCTGTGCTGTTTCGTCCGAAGTGATCCTCGCACATATATCCGAAATTTCACAGGAGAGTTGCGCCATCACTCTATGGTCGGTTATGGGATCCGTTATTTTGATGACCGCCACATGCCCTTCTCGTTGAAGGCTCATGGTCTTAAAAGACATCACATCCTCCAAAGCCACTTTTGTATGTACTCGATCGACACTAAATAGTGTCCGAACGAAAACTGTCTTTTTCGCCAATCTCTGCGTCAGATAAAAATATTAATCCTCAAAATATTCAATATATTCCTGCGGTTAAAATTTTGATCTTCCTTGACCTTGACGAAAAATCCTAGTTTTCGTTCAGACACTAAATAGCTCATTTTAAACTATCAAGCCCGGTATGTCAATCCCTTAGACTTTTTATTATCTCCTGATAACCATCTGCCATGCGGCGAATTACCTCTTGAGCTGAAACAATCTCATTTATACTCCCGGCAATTGAGCCACAGGCTACAGAACCATATTCGATATTCCCATCGATGATAGCAGCAGGGACACGCCGCCAACCCTTGAGATTATCACCGCAGCGCTCATATTCTCGTATTTCTTCGAAGGTAGCTCCTATGGCTTCCAATTCCATATGATGTTTCGTGTATGCATTTTTAATGCATCTCGATATACCGGTGCGACGGCCAAATGCAACTGTGCTCGTATCATCCGCATCGATAACGGCTTGTTTCATATTGGAATGCGCATTACACTCCGAAGTCGCTAAGAAACGAGTACCCATATAGACACCTTCTGCCCCGAGTGCAAAAGCGGCAACCAGACCTCGAGCGTCAGCAATTCCTCCGGCAGCGATCACCGGTATTTTCACAGCATCAACAACTTGGGGGATCAAAACAAAGGTTGGTAGCTCATCCGGGCCAATATGGCCACCTGCTTCATAACCAATACAAACAACTGCATCTACACCGGCTTTCTCAGCCTTTTTTGCATGCTTGACCGAAGTGACAATATGGATCACCTTAACGCCAACATCATGTAGCTTCTGGGTGAATGCTTCAGGTGAGCCCATAGAGACATTGGCTATTGGTATCCCCTCGTCAAGGGCCGCGGCAATTCTACGTTCGTTCATGATCTTCTGTTTTCCCCAGCCAATGGGGAAATTAACTGCAAATGGTTTACCGGTCAGTGTCTTTATCTTGCGTATCTGCTCTCTCAAACGCTTTTCCACAGTATCCAGGTCTTTTGCCTCCTCCTGATTCTTCTCTCCAGCCGCAGGTCCCAGGGTACCCAGTCCCCCGGCATCAGAAACCGCTGCCACCAGCTCAGCACGCGTAATCCAGGCCATCGGTCCCTGAATTATGGGATACTCAATGCCGAAAAGCTCACAGATTCTCGTTCTTTTCATCTCTGCCTCCTGATCTTGAAAAAAACCTTCTGCCGAACTTACTCTAATGCACCGCTTTGGATGAGTTCGACAAATTCCTCATCAGACATGCCAAGGATATGATGACATATATACTCATTGTGTTCCCCAAGACAGGGGGAAGCCATCCTCACCTCGCACGGAGTCTTTGAGAATTGAAAAGGCGGGTTATCAAAAGGTACTTCTCCAATCTCGCTGTGATTGAGCAATTTAAAGTGTCCCTTATGTCGAAACTGGGGATTATTATGGAGGTCTTCCCCTGTAGCGATAATTCCAGAGGCTACACCGACTTGTTGCATCAGGGACATCACCTCTTCTGGAGTATGTTTAAGTGTCCAGCTCTCTACCAGCCTGTCCAGTTCATCTTCGTTTCTCTTCCTTTGAAGCAAAGAAGAGAAGCTTGTATCCTTAGTCCACGGTGGATTCCCAATAACTCTGCAAAAGGCATCCCATTGTTCATCATTACATACAGCAATCGTGCACCAACGATCCTCTCCTTTACAGCGGTAAGCTCCATGGGGGGCAGCGGATTCTTCCCGGTTGCTTACTCGAGTTGCAAGTCTCCCATTGGATGTATAGTCCAAAATGAGAGGACCGAGGAAGTGTGTGCCTGTCTCCAGTTGGGAATGGTCTATATATTGCCCTTTCCCCGATCTTTGACGGTAGATTAAAGAAGCAACGATAACCGCAATGAGCCACTGAGGAGAAACCACATCCGTATAGGAACCAAATGGGCCAACAGGACCACTATCCGGGTAACCGGTCACTTCATGGAAACCTGCCATGGCCGCAGCCTGGACTCCATACCCCTTAAACCGGGCAAGGGGGCCCTTTTGCCCCATCTGGCAAGTGCTCAACATGATAATGTCAGGCTTTACCTCCTTTACGCTTTCATAGTCCAGGCCATGTTTGGCAACCACGCCAGGGGCATTGCTCTCAATGAATACATCTGTCCACTCAATGAGGCGATGCATCACCTTGATACCTTGCGGATGAGTAAGGTCAAGAGTCATCCCATATTTATCCGCATTGTATTTATTAAAATAGGCGGCACGGTTTATACCAGCGATCCCGTCCTTAAACGGGAATATAATCCTGAGTGTATCCGGCCTTCTTGCAGTCTCAATGTGTATAACAGTCGCCCCACAATCACCAAGTATTCTCCCGACACATGGCCCAACAGCAACTCTCGTCAACTCAACGATCTTCAATCCTTCTAATGGAAGCGGCTTTTTCATGTCTAGATTACCCCTCCCTGTTTCAAAACAACCAGGTCATCTCTGGAAAGCCCTAATTCACCTTGGTATATCTCCATATTATGCTCGCCGATGAGGGGGGCTCTTTTTTGTTTTTTTATCGGAGTCTCAGTCAAAACCGCGAAAGGACCCGGATAAGTAATCGATGTCCCCAATTCAGTGTGCTCCACATCAATCCAAAAATTCCTCGCTTTGAGTTGAGGGTTTTCCAGAAGATCCCTGATATTATTAACAGGAGCAAGAAACAGGGTATTCTGCAAAGCCCAATCGAACAGCTCCCCCTTTTTCTTCGTGGCAATAAAACCTGCCAGTGCGTCAGAGAGGCGATCGAAAAAGTCCTGGGATGTTGTGGATACATCCAGTTCAGAGAAATCAAAATCTCGCAACCAATCAGGGCACATCCCTTCAGCGTCCATCCATTTTATAAACAGGTTCTGTCCGGAAGCGGCGGCAGCGCCTCCGATTAGAAACATCATTACATGACCGTCCTTGCATGGAAACAGTATCTGCATTCGAGCCGTACCGATCTGTCGCCATGTTCCCTCCCGTTTCAGATTCATCCCTGCATAAGACCACCATTCCTGAGTAGCATATGTAGCCCAGGTCGCTGATTGCTGCATGGAAACCTCCACGCTTTGCCCTTCCCCTGTCATTTGCTGATGGTAAAAAGCAATCATAGAGGCAGCAGCAGCCCACGAACCCGTATGGAAACAGGACTGAGGTACTGGGATGCGTATCGGTTCACGCGTCGGTTCCCCACTGATATAGCTCAATCCACCAAGTCCCATAATTACGATATCCGTTCCTTTGTAATTCGCATAGGGACCATCAATGCCGAAAGGGGTTATCGAGGTCATCACCAGTTTTGGGTTTAGTTTACTAAGGACATCATAATCCAATCCCAGTTTGCTCATATATTGGGGAGGGAAAGATTGAATGACGAAGTCCGCAGTCTTCACAAGCTCTTTAAAGAGTTCTATACCGCCAGCGCTTTTAAGATTCAAGGTTATGCTACGCTTGTTGGTATTCAGAAAAAACCAGAAGAGGCTTCTTTCATGGTGAGGAATATCCTGATAGAAAGGACCTCTTCTCCGTGCCGAATTCCCTGATGGAGGCTCTACAATAACGACATCCGCACCCATATCGCCAAGAATCCGGCCACAAAGCAGTCCCTTTTCATCGGTTAGATCCAAAACCCTTACCGAATCAAGCAGATTGTCCACCTATATCAGTCCCTCTTTTATAAGGTCATCGAGTGGCCTTGCCTTTTTGATCTCCTCAAGTAACGATTGAGGTGGATCAGGATATTTGACCTGCCCATGCTCCTTTGATGGAAGGATTACTGTAGAAATATGAGGAGGCATCGACCATTCGTCTCTCTGATTTTTCGCCCATGCCTCGATATCCACATAACAATTTCCCTCTTCCATATACTTTTTTGCAACTTTCCCTTCAAATGTGGTGATATCACCTACCTGGTTAAATGCCCTCAGATCGCCGCACATCTTCCATAGCCAGCCATCGTCTCCCATCCAGTTGGTAAAGAAGTTGCAAAGCCAGGTCATTCTCTGAGAACCATAGTCATAGGCCCGCTCTACCCCAATACCACGGGCAAAGGCATTTAGTATGTGAACCAGCTCAGGGACATCTCCAGGCGTATCCGCCTCTTCTGTCTCCACATACTCCAATGCTCTCGGATGCCTTGTCTCATAGTCATATTCAATCTTATGTGCTCTGAAAAAGGGTGAGCCGGCTCCCATTATCCAGGCAATCTCATCCCTTACACTTAAAGGCCCTTTGATCATAGGACCGACCTGATCTCCAACTTGTACGTCCTCCCAATATCTGGGTTTAGAACCTCTCAGTTCCTCTTTATCATACATGTCGAGAATTTTAATCCAGTCCTCTCTCGAATAAACCGGTTTGGGGATATTACGGTATTTTCCTGCGGAGCTTGCCCTCGCCCTCTCGCTAATGACAGCATGTCCATACTCTTTGGCGATAATCTCATCCTTCTGGTTTATATATATGACATCTCCATAATCGATCCATGTCCTTCCGGCTCCCATCCTGCCTTTCTTTTCTACCAGCTCCCGTAATATACAAACTGTCCTGATCTCATCACCTGCGAATATGGGTCTATACCATTCCCACTCTCCACCCACATACCAACCATGGATTCCAGGGCCTCCGCTTCCAGGTGACATCCATTGAACGGTATATAAGTAAGAACCCGGTGCAATGATTCTATCGTACCTGGTTTTCTTTGCATATTCCTCGTCTCGAAATAAAGGATTTGTATCGCCCATGCCGTCAACAAAATGCATGATCCCATCCTTTGAGGCCTGCTTATTGAAATAGACCGACCGAGGGAAGAATGGCTTATTTGACCTGTCCCTCCTCCTTTGCTGTGCCTCTAAAGTGAATTCTTCATGCTTCTTCTCTTTCTTTTCTTTCTCCTTCTCTAGCCCGATCAGCCTCGCGTGCCCTTCCCATTTATTCTCGTCTGACATCTGTTGCTCCTCCCCCTTATACAGGTTAAACTACCTTAAAGATCATCACACGCTCCAATACTCTGAGTTCCATCTCATCCAAACATCCTGCGAGCCTCTGCCATAAGTTCGTCACGAAAGTCGGGATGCGCAATAGAGATAAGCGCCCTGGCTCTCTCCCTGGTTGTAGTTCCCCAAAGTTTCGCTATCCCATATTCAGTGACAACATAGTCAGCACAAGCATAATGTGTGGTGATGATTGTCCCCTCAGGGAGTCGTGGCATTATGCGAGAGATCTTACCTTCACGAGCTGTGGAGGGAAGTACCTGGATAGAGCGGCCGCCCTTTGACAATAAGGCACCAACGACAAAGGGAAACTGTCCTCCAGTTGCAGATACCCGCCTTTCCCCCAGGGTTTCAGCAGTACTTTGCCCTGAGAAATCTATGGCTAGCGCATTGTTAACAGCTACCATATTGTCATGACTGGCGATTATCCTGATATCCTCCAGGTAATCCAGAGCAACCAATTCAAATAGAGGATTATTGCTGGCCCACAGCATCTCCTCCTTTGATCCACCACCGAGGGAGGTAACCACTGCCTTTCCTGGGTTTGTTGTCTTGTATTTGCCTGTGATGACTCCCTCGTTAACCAGGGTGATTATGCCTGGTGGGGTTGCTTCAGAATGCAAACCCAGGTCCTTTTTGCCATCGAGCATCCCCAGTTGAACCAAAGGCTCGGTTGTTCGTCCCACACCTATTTGAATCGTATCACCGTCATTGATAAGCCCATTTATATGTTTTGCAATATCTTTCAGGTATGGCTCGGGTTCCTTCAACGCTCTGCCTGCCAGTGATCCCCTACCGATTTGTCCGCCGGATCTCAGGTGTTTAACAAAGTAATCTATCTCTGATACATGTACGTAATTGGCTCCATAAGTTCTTATTAACCGGTCATTGACCTCGGCAATTACTGTCTTGCCCATTATTATCTGTTCTCTCTTATTCCATAGGGATTGACCAAAGCTGCAAAAGCCTTTTTCGTCAGGGGGAGATACTTCGGTAAGGACTACATCCGCGCCAAAAGACAACATATTGGAGCGATACATAGATACGGGAGATCCAAGAACGACATCTACTCTCTTTGCGTCAACCGCCTCTTGACATGTAGCTGTTGGCATAACTATGGTTACCTTAAATGAATCCTGCCAACCTTCATCATACCAGCCAAAATCATAACCAGGCGGAGGGACAAAAACACGGACATCCTTTAGCTCTCCTATCCTGGCTGCAATTGCCAATCCTACAGCATGCGCTTCTCTGCCTGTGGTAAAAACGACTGTATTGCCGGATTTAACCGTTTTGGCAGCTTCCTCTGCTGAGACAAGCTTTTTTTCAAATTCCTTTTGCCAGTCTACCATAAATTGCGCCCCCTTTCTTTTAATTTAAAAAATTAGATAAAAGGATCGAAAAAGATTATAAAAACCATGAAATAGAGTGTCAAGTTTTTTCGTGCTACCTTCTCGATGGAAACGAATTTGAGGGGTTATCAAAACGATTCTTTTTTGCTTAAAGCCCTGTCATGAGACCTGATTTCGTAAACAGAAAGTAGAATAAAAATGTCAGTACGAAAGAGATTGCAGGGGTACCAATCCAGGCGTAAAGGATTTGGTAAAGCTTTTTCATTTTTATGGTTCTGACACCCTTGACCAAACCAACACCCAGGATACCCCCTACTGAGGCCTGACTGGTGGAGACCGGAACGCCGATCCCAGCAAAGATATGAACCGTAATGGCTCCAGCTAAGATCACTATGAAGGCTGTGTATGCATCGAGCTTCACGATCTTCCTGCCCATAGTTATCATCACCTGCTTACTGTAAGTACAAACCCCGAGACCGATACTCAGCCCACCGATTAGACAGGCCTCAAATGGTGTGAGCATCTCCGGACCAGCGAAGACACCGGTGACATTGGCCACGTTGTTTGCCCCAAGGGCATATGCGCCATATGCCCCTCCGATCATAAGACCCCAGCGAAGATAAGCGTCGTGCTGGAAGAGATTGAGGTTTAATCTGTTCATAAATTTGCCTATCAGGAAATAGATGATTATGGCAAATATCATCCCTCCCACGGGCGTTCCTACCCAGCATATTACAACTTTCCCCAGAATCTCTCCATTGAATCTGCCTTGTGTAAGCCCCATGCATACTAGAGAGCCTACAACAGCCTGGGAAGTTGAAACAGGCAGCTTGAGGTATGTCATAAAGGTAACGGTTAAAGCTGAGCAGAGGGCAACCAGGAAGGCCGAGTTAATTGAAACTCCGCTCAATGCCCTGTATGTGGCTATCCCTGCCTGCCCCTGAAGCAGTGCTCCCAGCAAAACGAAGACAGCGCAGACAATTACTGCGGTTAAGAAACGGATCATGCGGGAGGCTACTGCCGTACCGAATATATTGGCTGCATCGTTGGCCCCCAAAGACCATCCCAGAAAGATACCAGAGGCTAGTTGCCACATCGTTATTTAAATCTGTCTTTTGATGGCAACGATTCCGATGCGGTCGGCTGCATTTTCTGCCCGGTCGGAAATCTTGCCAATGAGCTGGACGAGTTCCTTGAATAACATCTTTTCGCCTGTATCCATGTCCGATTTGAAGATTCGTTCAATTAAAGAGCGTTCGAGTCTGTCAGACTCACTTTCCTTGGCATCCACACCTCGAGTCTGGTAAAGGGTTTCGCTGGGGTTTTCGAACAGGCTGTTCATGGATTCCCTGACCATACGATAGGCTTCTACATTCACTCCCACCAACTTCTGTAAATCTTCTATCATGTCTTCATGGAAATCAAGGCATAAGACTTTCGTTAAGAAGAGGACATCTTCAGCAGCGCCGGGAATCTTATCATAAAACTCTAGAAGCGTCAGCAAATCACCTCGGGAATCGGGCAGTAGCGCCTTTCCATAGAGGGTCATCTGGATTTTACGCCTAAGGTCATCTGCTATAGATTCTAATTTATGTGTCTCCTCTACCTCACGGGTGAACTCTTGGGTGCATCCGGTGTTTAAGAACCTCATCATGGACTGATTGAATAGCTGCATGCATAAGTCAACTGTTTCCAGATACTTATCTATCATCTTTCTGACATCTGCCTGCTTCTTCCAGAACAAGGCCATGGGTTGTTTCCCTTTTCGTGAGTCTTAGTGGTTTCGCTTTTTGAAAAGAGTCGTTGAAGCTTACTGATAGCTTTCTATTTCACAGCGCGAAAAATGATACATCTATTAATTATTTCCTTATATAAGGGATAAAATTATATGATAAAGGTATTCGTTGTGTCAAGGGCGTAATATGTTCTATGCAAAAGCGTCTGTTTTTTTCTTGACATTACAAATAAAATAAATTTATTCTATTAGAGATAATATAAAAAATCAGCCGTATTTTACTCGTAAAATTATTGAGAAGGAGGTAAATACTATAATGGATTTCAAATTTGGCGAAAAAGAAGGGAAGTTGAGAAAGGAAATCCGGGAGTTTGCAAAGAAGGAATTGCCACCGAATTGGCTTTCTGTCATGTTTGAGGAGGAACACCGCGACGAGGACTGGGAATTTGCCATGTCAATATCGAAGAAGCTTTCTGAAAAAGGATGGCTTACAATGTCCTGGCCTGAAGAATACGGTGGCAAAGGAGCTTCTCTATGGGAACAATTGGCCTATTCTGAAGAAGCCTCATACTGGGGTATCCCAGGCACTACAATGGGTGTAGGTGGTGTTGACTGGGTAGGACCTTCTCTCATGATGTTTGGAACTGACGAGCTTAAAAAGAAGCATCTTCCCTTAATCGCATCAGGGGATGCAGACGGTGTCTGGTGCACAGGATACAGCGAACCGAATGCCGGTAGTGACTTCGCCAGTATTCGAACACGGGCGGTAAGGGACGGGGATGAGTATGTAATAAACGGACAGAAGATATGGACCAGCGCTGCCCACAGATCACGATGGTGTTGGCTTGCCGTTAAAACAGATATTGATGCACCCAAAAAACACAAAGGGATAAGCGTTTTTGCCGTTGATATGAAGACTGAGGGGATTACAGTAAGACCTCTCTTAAACTATGTAGGTTATCATATATTCAATGAAGTCTTCTTCGATGATGTACGTGTTCCGGCTACCAATCTGGTCGGAGAGGAGAACAGAGGATGGTATCAGTTGATGCACTCACTGGGCTACGAAAGGGGGAGTGTCGCCGGCAGGGGCTATGGGTACAATAAAAGGATCCTTGATGAGCTAATCATGTATTGCAGGGAAAATCACCTTTTTGACGAACCAGCGATTCGCAACGGTCTGGCCGATTTATCAATCGAGATTGAGACACAAAAGATGCTCGCCTACGAAACGATCTACAAGATGAGCAAAGGGGGTGTTCCAATCTATGAACCATCAAGGGACAAGGTTTTTAATGATCATATATTGGAGCATATGGCTTTTATTGGAACGGGAATCCTGGGAGGATACGCTCAAATTGATCCAATGAACAGAAAATCGAGATGGAGCAAACTCAAGGGTTGTATTGAAAATCTTTACTGGCTGTTCCCTGGGATATCATTAGCTGCTGGTACAGATGAGGTTGAGTTGAATATAATAGGTCAATATGGATTAAATTTACCCAAATCATATTAGGAGGGAGAATAGAGATGGACTTTGAATTTTCTGAAGATCAAACGATGATTATAGATTCTGCGAGGAAGTTCCTGGAAAAGGAGTGTCCCAAAGAAAAGGTGAGGGAGTTAAAGGAAGATGAGAAGGGCTATGACCCGGACACCTGGAATAAGATGGTTGAAATGGGATGGATGGGCCTCATTTTCCCCGAGGAGTATGAAGGGACGGGGATGGACTTCTTTGATTTGATGATCTTGATGGAGGAGATGGGCAGAAATTTACTCCCAGGACCTTTCTTTTCTACAGTGGCTCTGTGCTCTTTGCCTATATTGGAGTTCGGTTCTTCCGATCAGAAAAAGGAGATACTTCCAAAGATCGCATATGGGGAAAAAATATGGACACTCGCCCTGACAGAGACTTCAGCAACCTATGAACCATCTGGAGTAGCACTACAGGCCACATTAGATGGCGATTACGTTCTCGAAGGGACTAAACTCTTTGTCCCGTATGCCAATATAGCTGATTACATGTTGGTAGTTGCAAGGACAAGCGATAAAGCGGATCCCAAAGAGGGAATCACAGTATTTATAGTAGACGCAAAAAGTCCTGGGATAAAGACCGAAGTAATCCCCACTGCGGCGCATGATAAACAGTGCGAGGTAATTTTCGATAAAGTAAAGGTTTCAAAAGGGAATATCTTAGGAGAACCGGATAATGGATGGGATATCGTTGAGTTTATTATCCAGAGGGCATCGGTCTTGAAAAGTGCGGAGATGCTGGGGGGGGCTCAAACTGCTTTAAACATGGGAAACGACTATGCGAAAGAAAGGGTGCAGTTCGATAAGCCAATCGGGTCCTTCCAGGCAATTCAGCATAAACTTGCCAAGATGCTGATTGACGTTGAAGGTTTGAGGTTCCTGGTTTACGAAGCAGCCTGGAAAACAAGCATCGGTTCGCAGTCTGCTCTGTTGAATTCAATTGTCAAGGCAAAGGCAAATGAAGTCTTTCAGCGGACTTGCCTAGAGAGTATAAAAGTTCACGGAGCTATCGGATTTACTGAAGAACTAGACCTTGGTCTATTCTTTTTGCGCACCAAGGCTTCAGAGTTTGCCCTTGGGGACACGGGTTTTCATAGAGAAAGGATAGCCCAGGAACTGGAGAGTTATAAACCTTCATTTTTAAGCTAATTAACTGCCAAGAGTCTCTTTTAAACTGAAATACCTATTTATTAATGGGCTGTTTTCAGATGAAAACAGCCCATTTCGTTTTAACTGCTCGAAGATGCAGATATAGTTCTTTTCCCTCGTTCCCTATCGAAAAATGTTTTGAATACAGCATGCAATTTGAATCTCTGTGGACAATTATTCGACCTATTGAAAAGACGGAACTCTAACCCCTTTATTATTCTATGGAAATTAGTAACTATTTGATATTATTTAACAATATTAATTGACCAAAAATTGAGCAAACAGGTAAAATCACTCTTTTTTTGAGATGTTACGTATCTTAGTTCAGTAGTTATCCACAACTTTTCAACAGATTCTGGGGAAAAGTTATTTTTCTCTTTTAGAAGTGTGAACATACAAATCACATACCTTTATATTTAACTCGGTATTTCATAAATCTTCTTTCAAGCTGTTCAGTTCGTCAGTATTTTTTTGGTGCTTACTTTTCCTTTTACTGTCAACCATTACACCTTTTTTTCTCAATGCTTCCGGGGATAAACCTGCCTCCTTTACTTCCGGCATACTAAAACCTTTCCCTCCTCGCCATCTTTTTGTACCTGGTGATTTAACATTGATACGATTCATATCATTCTCCTTTGGATTATATAGATTCACAGTATCATTTTAGCGCTGTGAAATAGAAAACTATCAGCAAACTCTCAGTAGCCCTTCAATAGATGTATGATCCCCCTCATTGAGAGACTAGGGTTCTCCATGCTCTTTCAATCTTTGTCTACCATGTTTTATTGGGAAGTTATGGTAAGTGTGGCTTATTGTGCTAATTGTTCTTGAAGAATCTCCTTTTAGGAGGCGTCTCTTCTCCGCCTAGCTTAGCAAGTTCTCTCAATAACGCTTCTTGCTTTTTACTCAATTTGGTCGGAGTTTTTACGATGACCTGGACAATTTGACTTCCCCTGGGGCCTCCCCTAAGGTTATAGGTACCTTCTCCTTTTAAGCGGAAAATGTGTCCGGATTGAGTCCCTTTGGGGGTATTTATTTTTTTTGTACCATTTAGTGTCGGGATATCTATCTCTGCTCCTAATGCTGCCTGAGTAAAAGATATAGGGATCTGGCATATAATATCATTACCTTCCCTTTCAAAAAATGGATGATCTTCTACATGCAAAACAACATAAAGATCCCCCGAAATCCCCCCTTTTATACCTTCTTCACCTTCTCCCCTCAGCCTTAAACGGGATCCGCTTTCAACGCCTCCAGGGATATTTACGGATACTTTTTTCTTCCTCTCTATCTTTCCTGTCCCGTTACATTCCTTACATGGACTGGCAATAATCTTCCCTTCGCCATTACAATGGTGACATGTCGTACTTATCATAAAGAATCCTTGTGAACGGGTTACCTGACCTCTTCCTTCACAACCAGGACAGTTCACAGGATAAGTTCCTGGCTTTGAACCACTTCCCTCGCATGTATCACATCGAACAGGTTTAACGATCTCTATCTCGGTTTCTTTACCAAAGGCTGCTTCTTTAAATGATAGTTTGAGGTCATAACGCAAATCCGTGCCTCTTCTGGCAGAGGATCTTCTTCGCCTTGTCCCAAAACCGAAAAAGTCTTCAAATATGTCTCCAAAAGTTGAGGATATATCTTCAAAGCCGGAGAACCCTCTAAACCCGGTTCCTTTTACCCCCTCATGACCAAACTGGTCATAAAGCTGTCTTTTTTGCGAGTCTCTTAAGACATCATAAGCCTCGGCCGCTTCCTTAAATTTATCTTCTGCGTCTCTGTCTCCAGGATTTTTGTCCGGATGAAACTTCATTGCAAGCTTTCTATAGCTCTTCTTCATCTCTTCATCACTTGCATCCCTTCTTACTCCCAGGACGTCATAGTAATCTCGTTTTTCCATTTACGATACCTGCTGTTTTAAATGCTCTATGAAATGTACAAAAAATGTATCTAGTGTCCATCCATAAATGGCCCTTTTGCCCAATCTCTGCGTCAGGCTCAGATTTTAATCCTCGAAATATGTCAATATATTCCTGCGGTTAAAATCTTCGCCTTCCTTGACCTTGA
>JAUXFK010000030.1 GCA_030623035.1 Deltaproteobacteria bacterium
AACGTAAAACTTGCTTCGCCTAAACGCGAGGGATTTCGACCATCCCCGAGAGGGACACTAAAATTTCAAAAGTTAAACTGTTATGAGATACTAATATATAATGAAGACATAAAACCATCAAGCCTTGTTATCTGAAAAAAGGTGGTATGCAGAAATTATGAAGGCGGTTTATTTTGAGAACAGTTTGTTAAGAATATTACTGGCAAGCTTTATTTTACGATTCAATAAGAATGCCGCATTGGGGAGGTTCTCACCCATCCGGTTTACAGAAGTTGCCGAACCGAGGATACCGAATCAGAGCTGGTTAAAGGTTAAGAACAAAACCTGCGGACTCTGTGGCAGCGATATTCATATGATTTTTGTGGAAATCGACCCCAAGTGCTTTCCTGCTGCAGTTCCTTCTATATCAAAAAAATATCTCGGCCATGAGCTGCTCTCTGAGGTTATTGAAGCCGGCTCTGATGTGGATGGATTTAAGACAGGTGATCGCTTTGTACTTCGCATAGACTGGCCTTCCTGTTTTCAAATGGAGTTCACCCCCCCTTGCAGGCAATGCAATGCCGGCAATTATTACTACAGCGACACTTTTCACAAGCTTCTTTGAAAGACCTCTTGACGAACATATATTGAGCTTTTTTGTTAATCGTTCTTAGTGAAGCGAAGCATAGAAATCTTAAGTTGTTTGAGGGCGATAGCCCGAGTTCTTAAGATTTTGCGTAGCGAACTATAGAACGATCAAAAAAGGTCAATCCAAGTGAGGGAAGAGGCCTTTCAAACAGGCTCTCAACGGGATTGTCCGAAAGTGTCGCTGTAGTATTATATGCTTTGCGAAAACCTGGGCAAGGTAAACCTTCCCACCCTGGATACAGGTGGTGGATTTTCCCCGTATATGATAATGCACAAAAGCCAGCCCCACAAGGTTTCAGATGCAATAGATGACGAGGAAGCCACACTTATTGAGCCTACAGCATGTGCAATACACGCTGTATTAAAGATGAAATTCCCCTTCCTTGACCTTGAACAAAATTGCTCATTTCTGGATAGATACTAATTATATACCTATTTCCGCACTTTCTTTGTCAGCTTTGCGGCTTCTTTAATTGATATTTCACGCTCTGAATAAGATTTGATGCCCAGTCTTCGCTGAAAACGAACAAGGTATATCTTATCTGCGCCCACTAACTTTGAATATGCCCCAACCGGCAGACCGGTTTCAGGAAAGACATGGGTAAATCCAAACGGCATATTATTGTCCGCACAAAACTCCCTTGCATATGAAATAAAGGCAGGCAAGAGCATTTTGCCTCGATAGTCTTCATCTGTGAAAGTGTTATAGAAATATGCTGTATCCTGCGGGAACTCAATGTACCTCCCAAGGAATGACAACCAGACTTTATTCATCCCTATCCATCCATAAAAAACGATCTTGCCTTTTTCCCAGGCAATAACGCATTTGTGGTTAAGAGCCAATCTCTCAAGCATCTCTTGCTTTCTGAAATCGGCAGAGAATTCTAACAGCTCAGGATATTCTTCAGGTCTTGCTTCCCTAAGCTCAATACCTGGCAAAGGTTTTTCGAGCCGATAAGCGTTCTTTACTATGATATAAAATTTGAACAGGGTTATATCCATCCAAAAGATGAACTTCAAGCCCTGGATAAAGGTGGCGACCAATCCAAACCTCCTGACAGATCCAAGTAGCCGTTCATAAAACATTATCGCTTGATTGATGATGTTTTTGAATTTCATTATCATCGCGCTCTTACCTGTTCTTTTTGGATGAATCGTTTTCCTACTCCGCCCGAATCTTGAATCGCTCCATATAACCGGCAAACCGTTGTTTCATTCTATATGAGTCCAGACCAAACTGATCCAACGAATATCTATGCACACCACTCTTGTGCTGCGGATTATTCCTTAACCAGCGCTTCATGTCTATCTCCATATGTGGATCCATATCGTAGCCAAAACATCTGTAAATATTTTTTACTATGCCAATCGGATCATCAATCAATTCCTGATAATTAACATCACAAAACCGATGCGTATTAGCTGTTTCTCTCGTCTTCATCGCTCGATCCAAAGCCATACTTAGTAATGAAAGGCAACTTTCACCAATCTGTTTCAAGTCCTCCTGATCGCTATACATCTTCCTTATTATCGTAACCATACTACAAAACGAAGCAACAGCCTTCAGTGGATCTCGATGCGCCTGAACTACACAGGCATCCGGAAAGACAGTAAACAGGGCATCCAGGGAAAAAAGATGAGATGGAGATTTTAAAACCCAGTACTTACCTGGACAACGCCATTGAAGAAGCTGCAACTGCTTGCAATAGTAACTATATGCAGGAATCATATTCTGCTGGAACAGCCAGTCCACATATTGCGGTATATTGCATAGCATACTGAAAGAGAAGCTTGCAAAACCGTTCTTGAACAAGTGGATACATTCGTCCGGTCCGGTCGGGTTCAAGGGATGAATTAAGAAAACCTGTGGTGCAAATATGCGAAGCCGCCTCACCTCATTTTCAGCATACTTGATCCGCGAATCTGTATCTCGCGTTTCAATACTCGGAGGTGGAGAAGGTCTAAGAAGCTCCCATCTAACCGGCACCCGAGCAGCAGGATCCTGGGCAAGTAGATTATGAAGCAATGTGGTACCGGTGCGAGGCAGACCCATAATGAACAGAGGCCGATGTATGGGGACATCCAGGATCTCAGGGTTGCGTTTAATATCCTCCTGGATACGCAGGCTATTGACCAGCAGCCTGGTACATTCCCGTTTCATTCGAATTCGTCCCAAGCAGCTCAGATTGGATTCTTTCTCAAGAGATTTCAACAGAACCCGCAACGCAAGCCGTCCAAAATCGTTCTCCCAGTCAGATAATCCGGTTTGGTAACGAACAGCGCTAAAAAGAGATTCTTCCGACAGATCCGCAAAAGACAAACCAAGCCAATCCAAAACAGCTCCCAAACGGTTGAAGAGCTGTGCTGGCAACAGGTATCTAAATTCTTCTATTGTTGACTTATTCCTTGACAATTAACCTTTTACCTGTTCGGTCAATGTTGTGATTCACTATCATCCATCTTTGCCTTTCTTTCCCAATACAAATAGAATTGCCCCTGTAGCTGAGAAGAACCAGAAGAAAAAAAGCCGAAATATTCCAAACACTGCTGCCGATTCCTCGTTCACACCAAACCAGCCAAAAAAAAGAACAAATCCAGCCTCTCGGATACCATAGCCGCCTATAGAAGGGAGCAACGCAGAGATAAAAATAAGTGGAATTACAATTGGAAAAGCATACCAGGAAGCCCCAAAATCTGGAATTGCAATTGCCATAATATAAGCGGACACAATAATGATTAATTGATTGATCAAAGAGAGCACTCCGGCGGACAGGATAACTCTAGGATTTCCCCAACATATATCCAATACAAGAATAACATCATCGGCAGCTTCCCGCAACTTTTTAACCGGCAATTTATAAATGATTTTATTCAAATATTTCCGGAAAACCGTGTTAAAAAAAACAATTGTCACACCGGCCAAACAGGACATTAAAATTACTGCCGATACCAAAACACTTTTAAACTCGATGATATCTGATAATGTAATTAAACATGCAATGATGACAATAAAAAGAGCAACAATAAGGCCAGTAAAGCGTTCAACGAAAATAGTCGTCAATACACCACCCAATGAATAACCATATTGCCGTGATGTAAGAACGCCACGGACAACATCTCCCCCCTTCCCCGTCGGCAAGAATGCATCAAAAAATATACCGATGATGTAATTGCGGATGGATGTCGAAAAAGAAATTGTAAATCCACAGAGCTTTGCGATAAGCATCCATCGGAAAGAGCAAGGGATTATGCAAGTCAAAAAAACAAGAAATGAAAATCCGACAACTATCCAGTTGATATTTGTCAACTTTTCTATGAGTTCATCGAGCTGAATTGTCGATACAAACCAGCTAATAGCCCCAAGAGTGAAGAATATCTTTACAATCAGAAACAAATAATTTTGTTTTCTAGATTTTTCTTGCATATTCATTGTCTTTGGATCGTTTCCCAAAACCCCCTCCACCAGGGGTGCGTATGCTTATCACATCCCCTTTTTTTGCTAAAACCGTGAACTTGCCTCCCAGGTCTCTCGTCTCTTTTTTTGATATCAGGATATTCTCACCGACCTTCCCAGGAGAGCCCCCCTGGAGCCCGTATGGAGGAAATTTCCTCCGATCGGACAGCACCGTTACCTCACAGTCCGTAAGAAGCTGTATATCGCGCCTGATACCACAGCCTCCCTTTTGCAATCCTTTGCCCCCAGATCCCTTTCGAATCTCATATCTGAGGACTCTCAGAGGATATGCATTTTCCAGGGCCTCAATGGGTGTGTTCATTGTGTTGGTCATATGGGTGTGAACCGCATCCACACCGTCTCGATCACAAGAGGCGCCACTACCGCCAGCGATTGTCTCGTAGTATGTAAACATTTTGCTTTCCTTTGAATTCCACCCCCCAATGGTAATATTATTCATACTACCGGAACTGGCAGCCGGTATCCTATGAGAAACGGCCCTGGACAATGAACCCAAAAGCACATCAACGATCCTTTGGGATACCTCTATATTCCCGCCTGCCACAGCCGCTGGAAACTGGGCGTTCACCACGGTTCCCAAAGGGGCAATAACTTCTAAAGGCTGCATGCACCCTTCATTGGAAGGGGTATCCAGAGGAGACAGGCATCTGAAAACATAATATACAGCAGAAAGGGTAATGGCAAGGGTTGCGTTCATACATCCCTTTATTTGAGGAGAGCTCTTTGAAAAATCGATTTTCGCCCTCCTTCCTTTGATATGAACCGTTACATGGATTCTTACCGGAGTGTCACTGAGCCCATCATTATCGAGGAAGTCCTCAAAGGAATAAATTCCATCCGGAATATCTTCTATGGCCTTTTCTGTCATCCTTCCGGCATAGTCCTGAAGCGCTTTCATATAAGAGATCACTTCATCATAGCTGTACTTGCAAGCGACTTCCATAAGTCTGCGTTCCCCCAATCTATTCGCTGCAAACTGTGCCATCAAATCCCCTTCCCGTTCTTCTGGTGTACGTACATTGGCAAGAATCAGTTCCAGTAAATCCTTTTGGATTGAACCTTTTCTTGCCAATTTCAAAGGAGGGATGCGCACCCCTTCCTGAAATATTTCTCTGGACAGAGGGAGAGAACCAGGGGACATCCCTCCGATATCCGCATGGTGTGCCCGATTCGCCACATAAAACCTGAGTGTCCGCCCGATATAGACCGGAGAGATCATTGTCAAGTCGGGAAGGTGTGTCCCCCCTTTAAAAGGGTCATTCAGGATAATTGTATCTCCTTTATCCATACGTATGGCCTTTATCGCACTCTTTACTGAATACGGCATAGAGCCCATGTGGATCGGAAGATGGGCTGCCTGCGCTACCATCTGACCTTTTGCATCAAATAGTGCACATGAGTAGTCTCTTCTCTCTTTGATGTTGGGGGAATAGGCGCTCCTGCAAAGAGCCATACCCATCTCTTCGGCTATGGAAGAGAATATGTTCTTGAATATCTCCAGCTTAATAGGGTCAAACAAACGCGCCTCCTCGTTATCTCTTTTGCAACTCCTGTAACAGTTTAGCTTTTTGAAATTTTAGTTGCGAAGGCGGTGGTCAAATTTTAATCCGTGCAACTGTTTGAACATCTTAGTGAGCGTTAAGAAAGAACAGGGGGAAAGATGCGAGTTCTGAACGGGTTAAAATTTGATTGCCGTTGAAGCTTGGCCAGTGCTTTCTGTTAGTTAGTCTCGCTTCATAACGAGATTCCCGAAGCGATCCACATTACAGGAAAAACCAGGCGGTACCAATACAGTGGAACTGTATTCCAATATGATGGCCGGCCCTTCAACCCTGTTTCCAGCAGAGAGCTTCTTTCGAATAAAAAGTTCAAAGGGAATGCTTTCTCCCTTATAGGTGATTATTCTCTGACCCAAAGAGGCTGATGCGGAATTCTCTCCTTTCAATCTCTCCTCTTTGAGTTTCGGTTTTGATAGGTTGCCCACTATCCTCACCCTGAGATTCACGATTTCACAAGGCCGCTCCACGTCACTATAGCCGTATGCCTTTTTGTGAAGCTTGTTGAACCGATCGATATAATCTTCTTTAAACGGTATGAAAATCTCATAAGACTGCCCAACGTATCTCATGTCCAGAGACCTCTCAATAGATAACCTCTCTAAGGGAATATGCTCAGCGGACATCTCTTCGACTCCCTGATCTATCAGGGGTGCAAACATCTCTTCGATCTCTTCGAATTGTATTCCTTCATCTCGAATCAACACGGATTGGGAGTAGTCTTTTACCACATCACAGATCAACATACCAAAGGCAGATAGGAGTCCCGGATTTTTGGGTATCAATACTTGAGGGATTGAAAGACTTTTGGCGAGTTCACAGGCATGAAGCCCTCCCCCACCTCCAAAAGAGACCAGGGCAAATTCTCTGGTGTCATACCCCTTTTCTATGGATACCACCCGTATGGCCCTCTCCATAGCCGCATTTACGACATCGATTATGCCTTCTGCAGTTCTATGGGGAGAAAGATTCAGATGTGATCCAAACTCGCCCATAAGCTTTTCTACACGGATGGAATCGAGCACCATATCCCCTCCAAGAAAGTAATCCGGCAAGAGCCTCCCCAAATAGAGGTTGGCATCTGTTACAGTAAGGTCAACTCCCCTTCCATAACAGACAGGACCCGGATCAGCCCCGGCACTGCGAGGCCCCACTCTCAGAGAACCTCCTTCATCCACAAACGCGATGGATCCACCCCCTGCACCCACAGTGTGAATATTGATCATCGGTATATTTATGGGAATACAATCTATACTCGATTCTGTTGTGATCATGAGGTTTTCATAACAAAGGGAGACGTCCGTGGATGTGCCTCCCATATCTAAGGTAACTATTTTATCATATCCTGCGGCCTTTGCCACTTCAAAGGCACCCACAACCCCTGCAGCAGGTCCTGACAGGACGGTCCTGATCGGTTTTTCTTTGGCCTTTTTCGCAGAGATAAAACCGCCATTGGATTGCATTATGCACAGATCCCCGCTTCCAATATTTGCTTCGAGATGAGAGATATATCTCTCCATTATTGGGGATATGTAGGCATTCACAACCGTAGTGCTGCACCTCTCGTACTCCCTGTATTCAGGCAATATTCGATGAGACACTGATACGGAAATCCCCGTCTTTGCGAAACTTTTGTAAATGATACACTCATTTTTCGGATTTGCATAAGAGAATAAAAGACAGATGGCTATGGACTCAATACCTTCCTGTTGTATATTTTGGATGATATCCGCAAAGGATGCGGGGTCTGCTTGCTTCAGGATTTCTCCTGTGCCAATGGTTCTCTCCTCTACCCCAAATCGATACCTTTTTTGTACCAATGGTACCACCTTATCAACGAACAGATTGTACAGTTGGGCCCGGTTCTGACGGCCTATCTCCAGGATATCTTCAAACCCTTTTGTCGTAATGAGAGCGGTTTTTGCCCCCTTTCTTTCAAGCAATGTATTCGTAGCAACTGTGGAGCCATGGATAACCTGTCTTTCTCCCGATACATTCTCCCATATTTTCAAGCCCTTTAAAACGGCATCCGCAGGGTTCTTTGGGCTGGACGGTATCTTCCGGATATGTATTTCACCATCCTTGTACAGGACAAAATCCGTAAACGTGCCCCCTGTATCAATACCTACCCTGAACACAGTAAATCTCCTAAAAGGTAATCTCTAATGAAAATGTTTTTAATCCAATGGGAATTGTAACTGTTTAGCCAAATAATGATTTGGATGGACAGTAGTGTCATGTCAAGCGTGAAATATCGTATCAGACACTCGTCATTCCCACGAAGCTTGTCCTCGACTCCGATCGGGGAGTGGGAATCCAGTATTTCTGGTTACTTCGGCGCTTCTGGATTCCTGCTTTCGCAGGAATGACAGGTACTTACCCCCAATCGTCATTCCCGCGGAGGCGGGAATCCAGCGGCTGCCCAGGGACTTATTGAGAAGTTACCGTACATCCTGTCAAAAAAAGAAAATTCCTATACTATCTCGTTAGCTCCTTAAGATGGCTAAACAATTACTGGGAATTTCTTTCATTTGTCCCATCTGTTTTGAAGCGACCGATCAGTATAACACATCCAATCCGATCATCAAGGCCAATCTAAACGATAATTCAATCCCTTATCTTAAACCGGTTAACAGTTCACGGTTCACAGCCCCCTTATCTTTATTCCTTTTCCATTGACATACAAAGGAAACTTGACATATACTGCATTTCATCGAAAAGTATACTATACTACGATCGGAATGATGAATACCCCTCCTGCAAAAGTATCTTTTTCCATCTTCTTCGTCTTTTCTGCCGGAAAGTTACGGTAGAATACATCTTCCTCTTATTGCAATGCTTCCACTAACAAAAAGAGAGGTATTGTTTTAAGGTTTCAAGGGAGGAGATCTATGGACGCTCGAAATATTTTACATACAAAGTTATGCGATTTGATCGGCATCGAGTATCCGATCTGCCAGGCCGGTATGGGCTTCGTCGCACCGGCTCGCCTCGCTTTGGCGGTTTCTTTGGCCGGCGGTCTAGGCGTGATCGGTGCTGGGAGCATGACAGCAGATGAATTGAGGGAAGATATCCACAGGCTCAAAGACTCTACTGACAAGCCCTATGGCGTGGATATACTCTTTGCCCAGATCAAATCGAAAAAAACCGATGAAGTCATCAACTATACAGATGAAGTGAACAGACAGATCGAAGTTGTCTTAACAGAGAATGTCCCGGTTTTGATATCAGGGCTTGGCTCCCCTGCTGGAGTTGTACCGGATGCACATTCAAAGGGCATAATCGTGATGTCTTTGGCTGGAAATGTAAAACAGGCAAAACGTATGGCAGATGCGGGTGTGGACGTGATTATCGCTCAGGGTCACGAAGCCGGAGGTCACACGGGTAGAATCGGCACGATGGCCCTGGTTTCCCAGGTGGTCGATGCGGTTGAAGTACCGGTCCTTGCAGCCGGCGGATTGGCAGATGGACGGGGTTTGGTGGCTTCTTTGGCCCTGGGTGCAAGTGGCATATGGATGGGCACCCGTTTTGTAGCCTCCGAAGAGGCACAGGCCCACATCAATTACAAAGATAAGATCGTTGAGATCAACGAGGAAGGAACGGTGATCAGCCGTTGCCACAGCGGAAAGCCCTGCCGCCTTATACGCAACCGCTTCACCGATTCATGGGAGGGTAGAGAGAAGGATATCTTGCCTTTTCCTTTACAGGCCATACAGGTCGGCTTTGAAGCTTCCATAAAGGCACGATACGAAGGAAAGACAGAAGAGGGGGGCATGCCTGCGGGACAGGGGTCCGGCCTGATCAAGGCTGTCAAGCCGGCCGGTCAGATCGTACGTGATGTCATGGCAGAGGCCGTTGCCGTGTTGGAGCAAGACATATATCGGTGTTAAATCAGATCGGAAATGATACTCCTTTTCTGGTTTAAATGAAAACAGGTTAAACTCATTTTAACGATATACCCTTAAATGATTGTAGGTGGCTCTTAAGACAGCCTGCTTGAAAGGGGGCATCATGGACTTCACATTACCCGCCGAGATTAAAGAAATCAAACGAAAAGCGCGTTGTTTTGTCGATAAGGAATGCATCCCTTTGGAGAAGGATCTGGAACCTGACTGGATTGAGCTTCCTTCTGAGATACACAACAGGTTAGTTGGAAATATCAAGACACTGGGGCTCTGGGCAGTGGGTGTTCCTCAAGAGTTCGGCGGTGTAGGAATGGGGGCTTTGGGGTATGTCGCGGTTCGTGAAGAGCAGTGTCGAAGCCTCGTGGGCACCAGTCACTATACACCATTTGGTGGAGAAATTCCCCCCCCTCTCTTTCACGCCACCGAGATACAAAAAGAGCGATATCTCTTCCCGCTCCTGCGAGGAGAAAAAAAGGTTTCCTTTGCACAGACTGAACCTGGCGCAGGCTCGGATGCTGCAGCCATTCAGACCACTGCCGTACAGGAGAAAGACGGTTGGCGTATAAACGGTGTAAAACGCTTCGCCACCATGGCAGACAGGGCGGACTTTCTTATGGTGGTCGCAGTTACGGATCCACAGAAGCGGGCCCGTGGAGGAATTACGATGTTTCTGGTGGATCAGGATACGCCTGGCATCAATATTCGCCGAATAATCGAAGTCATGCGCCCCCAACACTCCACCGAAATAGACCTGAATGATGTATTTGTCTCACAAGAAGGTGTCCTTGGCGAGGTAGGACAGGGATTTGTCATGGCCCAGCAATTTTTAGTCAAGGGGCGGATCAGTATCGCTGCCCGCTGTCTCGGGATTGCTGAGAGAGCATTAGAGATGGCTATAGCATATACCAAACAAAGACAAACCTTCGGCCAGTATCTGTCCGAAAGGCAGGCACTCCAATGGATGCTTGCCGATTCCTATATGGAACTCCATGCTGCGCGGCTTATGACCTATGAAACAGCCTGGAAAGAGGAACAGGGAAAGGATCCCAGAATCGAGGCCTCAGAGATCAAGTGTTTTGCTACGGAGATGGCATTTCGGGTGCTGGACAGATCGATTCAGATACACGGCGGTATAGGTTTGAGCAAAGATCTTCCTTTGGAAAGATGGTTCCGAGAGATACGCGTGCTTCGTATCGGCGAGGGGCCTAGCGAGATTCACCGCTGGGTAATCGCGCGCAGCCTCCTTAAGGGAAAACTCTCTTTGGGCTTTTATTGATTTGAATGTTTTTTTCTTGACTCTCAATTACCCTTCCCCTATACTTTTTCTCACCAAGGTGGGCAATATTTGCGTATGGTTCGATCTTATCTCTTTTTTTCATCCTTTTTTCCTGGCCTTCTTACCCCCTCGGCTATTCTCATTCGACCAATTTCACTTTATTATTTCTCTATCATCCTCAGTGAACACTCTATTGATAGATATAAAATGAGGTAATGACTTCCCTCAGCAAAAAAAAACGGCCACAGCAAGGGCAATCACATTATAACCCGTGCAAAACTCGCGTTTTAGTGAGCGTAAAGAAAGAACAGTATTGTTACGTTTTTTTCGAAACGCTCTTCTAGACGAACTGTGAAGGCGAGAAGATTCAGAAAAGCCTTATCGGTTAATACCGTATTCTTTGAGCTTTAACTGTAACGTGCGGCGGCTGATTCCAAGAATCCTGGCGGCGTGGGTGCGATTGCCCCCTGTCTCCTCAAGAGTTCGGAGGATCATCTCCCTTTCAACCTCTTTGAGAGATTTGCCAGGGATTAAATCGATCTCTGGTTCCTTGGCCTCTTTATCTAGCTCTTTCAGGGCATCAGGGAACTCTTCGGAGGTAATCATCTCTCCGCGAGTCATAATGACCGCGCGTTCCACCACATTTTCAAGTTCCCGGACATTTCCAGGCCAGCCGTGACGCATAAGCAAATCCATAGCCCTGGGAGTAAACCCTTTGATAAGACGCTGGTTTTTTCAGTATATCGTTTGAGGAAAAAATTTGCCAGCAGGGGGACGTCCTCGCGACGCTCACGCAAGGGCGGAACTCTGAGAGTTACGACATCGAGCCGGTAGTAGAGGTCCTCACGGAAACGGCCTTCCCGGATTTCCTCCTCCAGAATTTTATTTGTAGCGGCAATCACTCGGGTGTCTACCTTAACGGTTTTAGAGCCGCCCAAGGGCTCAAATTCGCGTTCCTGAAGCACTCGAAGAATCTTGGCCTGAGTGGTGAGCGCCATCTCACCGATTTCGTCTAATAAGATAGAACCAGTGTGGGCCAGGTGAAAACGTCCCTGTTTGCTAATTACCGCGCCGGTGAATGCTCCTTTCTCGTGGCCAAAAAGTTCACTCTCTAGAAGAGTTTCGGGCAGGGCGGCACAGTTAACCTTGATAAAGGGCATCTCCCGGCGGGGGCTGTTCTGATGAATGGCATTAGCGATAAGTTCTTTACCAGTGCCGCTCTCACCGTTTACGAGCACGGTGGCTTCTGTCGGTGCCACCAGTGCCACGGTCTCGAAAAGCTTGCGCATTGCGGCACTGCTGCCTATGATATTGGCAAAATTGAAGCGATCTTTCAACCGTTCTTTAAGATAAAGGTTCTCCTGCTCCAGCTGATGGTGACGCAAAACCTTATCAACCAGAATTTTGAGTTCCTCAATATCAATCGGTTTGGTCAGGTAATCATAGGCGCCTGATTTGAGAGCCTCCACAGCCGTGCTGACCGAGGCATAGGCGGTCATGATGATAACTGGGATTTCCGGGCTGATTTCCTTGATTCTTTTCAATGCCTCAATACCCCCCACTCGACTCATACGAATATCCATGATTACAAGGTCATAGAATCTTTCTTCCACAGCAACAATAGCTGCCTGCCCGTCATTAGCCTGCTGCACCTCATAGCCTTCAGCGGAAAGGACGGCCTCGAGCATCTGCCGATGCGAGGGCTCGTCATCAACTATCAGAATTTTCGGTTTCACTTTTTCTCCTTCTACACCATAAGTCGCAAAGCATAGCCTGCTCTATTCACCGTTATCAATGTTTCCTTATTCATTGGAAGGGAGACCCCCCTCTTGGAATTCAGCCAGTGACGAAAGCGTTTTTCTGAGATCTTTTGGGATTTTTATGGTAAAACGGCATCCTTTGCTTTTGCCACGAGGCGGACTTTCTAATGTAATGTCACCCTGATGATTTTCCACAACTCTATGCACTATGGCAAGGCCTAGGCCAGTGCCTTTTTCTCGCATGGTAAAAAATGGATCAAATATCTTTTCCCTGTACTCAAAATCGATACCTGGACCATCGTCTTCCACCCAAATACAAATCTGAGAGTCGTGTGCCTCCACATCGATGCCCACTTCTATGCTTCCCCCCACATCGACTGCTTGTAAGGCGTTAAGTAACAGGTTGAGAAGGGCCTGCGTCATCTGGTTGTTATCGAGCGAGAGCTTACCCAAATCAGAAGATATTTTAGTACGAATCTCAACACCACGAGATTGCGCATCTGCCTCAACCAACCGGATCGTATGATCCACCAGCTCAGCCATATCCGTAGGAACCATCGAAGCCTCCAAGGGCCGAGCAAGTGTAATTAAATCTGTGACTACCCTGTTGATTCGATCTACTTCATTAACCATGACCCTAGCATACTCTTGCTCTTGGGGTAGATCTGCCAGGGCATGGCACAGGAACTGAGCAAAGCCTCGAATCGAACTTAAAGGATTGCGGATTTCATGCGCTACCCCGGCGGCAAGTTTCCCGATTGCTGCAAGTTTTTCCGACCGTCTGACCTTCTCCTCCAATCTTTTTATTTCCCTTAGGTCCCGAAGCACGATCACTGCTGCCCTGCAACTGTCATTGTTATCCAAGATCGGTGTTACGCTCAAAGCGAGTTGTACAGTCTCACCGGAATGATTGCGATGAAGGATTTCCCGCTCCAGTACAGATCGAGACTCGGTCAGGGTTTCTTGAATTCCGGTTGTATCGAAGTCAATCACCTCTTTCAGATCCATTCCTCTGACCTCCGATTCTTCCAAGCCGAGCAAATCTAAAGCCAAAAGGTTGTAAGAGAGGACTCTTCCTTCCGGGTTAACACTTAGCAAGCCGTTGGCCATGCTGGCTACAACCTGCCTGGTGTAATCCTGAGTCTCTTTTAGGGTTCTATCCACAAGGTAGTAATTCTGGATAACAAAGATGAAAAACAACACACCCGATCCCAACGCAATTACGATACCCGCCATGATCATAGCATGATGCATATCCGCTCGTCGTGCATCCTCAAAAACTTTCATATTCAGCCCAAGAACAACGATGATTTCGGGATTTGCCAGAGGAGGTTCCGTACTTTCTCTACCTATGGTTTCTTTATACGGTGGCCGATTCAAAGATCCAGTAAATGGTGAAAAACGCTTGGCGATTTCATAAACCTTCAAGCCGTTCTGGATAGTCATCACCCGGGTCTCTACTTGATCCTCATCGATTAGAACAGGCTTCCAGTCAATGGATTTTCCTTCCTGGGAGGGGTCTGAGTGATAGATAACAATGCGATTCGATATGGATTTTTCGAATGGAAAGAAGGCATGCATGATTAGACGAATATTAAGTTCTAACTTTTATAAAAGCCTTATTTGGTTGATACTGGTAACTGTCCTTACGATCGGATGTCATAGCGGTGGTTCTGGCCATCATTCACAAGATATGATATTAGAAGAAGCTTTTTTGGACAGCCCTGTGGAAGGACTTGGTTACTGGACGGAAACGCAATCGGGTGTCACAGATGCTGAAGGGAGATTTATGTATATGGAGGGAGAAACAGTTATTTTTCATGTTGAAGATATTGTGCTCGGTGAAGCGCCAGCACAACCTGTGATGACACCCCTCGATCTGGTAGAGGGTGCGATGGACGAAACCCATCCAATGGCAACCAACATCGTACGGTTCCTTTTAACAATGGATGCGGATATGGACCCTAGCAATGGAATCACAATTTTAGAAGAAGTATCAGAACAAATGTACGATCATACGATAGATTTTGAGATGGATCCGGACGTACAGAGCTGTATGGACACTCTCAATGACATGAATCTATTCGACCATATGCTTATGATGGTATCGATTGAAGACGCCCAGGAACATTTCAGAGGCACATTAAACAGCATGATGTCAGACCACGGAAATATGATGGGGTCAGCAGACGGCATGATGTGAGACCATGAAGAAATAATCCCGCAGATTGACGCATATATTGTGGAAAAGGGCCATTTATGGATGGAAATCAAGTAAAATTTTGATACTTCAGGGAGTACACACCCCATCCATTGACATTCGAACATTCTCCATGATATAAAAGTTAATGATTATAAAGTTAACTCTAAAGAATAAATTCTCTATTTATAGTAGGTTACAGATTTGACAGTTAGAAATGGCATAGATTTTCCTAGAATTTGCAATCGATCTTTTTCTTCAATTCTATTAAATCCTTTAATTTCAGTTGGTTAGTGCTCAGAGATATCTTTATAATCATTTAAAAGTTTGTACTCAGCTACAGCTACGAAGGTCATAGATTTTTAAGTAAAGAACCTTTTGATGGCTGCTCAAAGGAATTTTTGTTTGAGCAACAACCCGTAATTTTTCAACTTTTCATGATCACGGTTTTTTATTGCTTTTTTATAAAACGAGTCCGTTTTTTGTATATTTTTATGAACAGGGTGTGGAAGTTATAAAATGAGGGTTAGTTTATGAAGTTGATACTCAAACTCATAGTTTTCTTGTTTCTGACCTCTCTTTTAGAGGGTGCGGTGTATTCTCAACCCGAATCCTGGAATCAAAAAAGAGCCAAGGATGAGATGAAACAAATCGAAGAAGAATACAATCAGAAAGGGGGGCAAATAGAGATAGATTCCAATTCGAATTTACAAGCGTATCTCAAAATAGCCGCTGCAAACAATCCGGGTCTAAAATCAGCTTTTTACGATTGGAAAGCCGCTTTGGAAGAGGTGGGTTATGTGGGTGTCCTACCTGATCCTACAATCACCTTCGGACACTTTATTGAGAATGTTGAAACACGAGTCGGGCCGCAAAATCAAAAGATCGGCCTTCGTCAAATAGTGCCCTGGTTTGGAACATTGGGCAATAAAGAGGATATCGCTTTTGAAAGATCCAATGCGAGTTATAAAAAGTTTCAATCCGAATTCTTAAGAGTACTCTATCAAGTTAAATCCGCATATTATGACTATTATCTTTTGGGTCGCGAGATTGCAATCACAAAAGAGAACATTGCGCTTCTGAATTTCTGGGAATCAATCGCCAGAGCGAAATACAAAGTAGCCTTAAAACAACACACTGATGTTATAAAGGCGCAGTTGGAGCTTGGCAAACTTGAAGACCGACTATTGACACTGGAAGATATGCAAAAGCCTATAAAAGCCAGGTTGTTAGCAGCCTTGAATATCCCTGATACGGTTGGATTGCCGGTTCCATCGAGCATCGAGTTTCAGGAAGCGCCGGCATCTGATAAGGATTATATAAACAGTATCATTCAAAACAATCCCAATTTAGATGCGATCAAGCATACAATTGAAAAAGAGAAACTGGCAGTGGGATTAGCGAACAAATCATCACTGCCGAAATTTACTTTTGGGCTGGATTACATAGCCACTGGAGAAGCTCTGAACCCGGCACTGGATGAGAGCGGGAAAGATTCGTGGCTCATATCCGTCGGCATAACCTTGCCCATCTGGTTTGGCAAAAACAATGCGAAAAAGAATGAAGCCAGGGCAAGACACCATTCTGCGCAATATTTACTTGAGGATAAAGAGAACCAGCTCATCACTCTGGCTGAAAGAGTCATTTTTGAACATGATGATGCATTGCGAAAAATACAGCTTTATAGGGATGGTTTAGTTCCCAAGGCTGAGCAGTCACTGAATGCTGCTTATACTGCTTATCAAGCTGGAAAAGCTGACTTCTTAAATGTCCTTGATGCGCAAAGGCAACTTCTCGATTTCCAGTTGATGTTTGATAGATCAAAAACAGATCTTGCGAAAAGAAAAGCTGAATTGGATATGTTGACGGGTATTGAACTCACAAACAACTGAACAACCCTCGTCCATAAGACGAGTGGTTCTATGTTGGGTTGATTAAATCAACTGTTTTTGTCATGCCGGACTCGATCCGGCATCCAGAAGTCCCAAGAATCTTATTCCCTGGATTCCGGCTCTAGGGCCGGAATGACAA
>JAUXFK010000176.1 GCA_030623035.1 Deltaproteobacteria bacterium
ACCGCCTTCGCAACTAACATTTCAAAAAGCTAAACTGTTACGAATATTTTAACTTTAGGCACTTTAGCTCATTTAAGGCACTTTAAACTTGATGAATTCGTAAAAAGTCGTCACTCCGGTGAAAACCGGAGTCCAGATGGTCCGCAACTGCTTGAAAACACTGGATTCCGACTTTCGCCGGAATGACGGGAAATGGTATTTTATGACTTTTTACGAGACCATCAAACTTTATAGGTAATCATATTTAAAGAATGCGTGTACTAAGTCATAATAGAGATTCCAGGAGACCGGGTTAATATGGTGTGTTCTATATTTGAGACCGAATTCGGTTGGTGTGCTGTAATAGGGGAGGGGGGGAAACTTTTACAGATCATCCCTTTCTTCCAAACGAAAGAAGGGCTCTATTCGCGTATTTATGCAAAATATGAAGACATAGCGTTTTGCGCTGGTTGTTTTAAAGAGGTAAGAGAGGCAATTGTAAGATACCTTTCAGGAGAAAGGGTGAATTTTAACTTTCCCGTAGATTTTTCTCGTCATACCATTTTTCAAAGAAGGGTCTGGGAGGTAACACAATCCATACCCTATGGAGAGATACGTACCTACATTTGGGTGAGTAAGATGATCGGAAATCACAAGTCTTACAGGGCTGTTGGATCCGCTTTGGGCGAAAATCCGTTTCCTATCGTTATTCCTTGCCATAGAGTAGTGAGAAGTAACGGTGAACCGGGGGGCTACTCGGCCATGGGGGGTATAGATATAAAGGCGAAACTGTTAGAGATGGAAGGGCATAAGTTTGATAGTAAAAGAAGGGTAAACATTTTTCATTGATTGCTTGACCAAAGGCGATATTTTAGTTATTATAATAATTTAAATGGTTATTGAGTTAATACAGCAATGGCGGTCACATTATAATGCGTGCAACTTATCTGACGGTGTAGAGAGCGTTAAGAAAGAACAGAAGTGATGCTGGATGGTTACGCGTATGAACAGATACATTAGTAACTGCCCAATTACAAAGATCAATACTGTTCTTTTTTACGCTCTCTAAGATGTTCAAACAGTTGCACGCGTTAAAATTTGACCACCGCCTTAGCAACTAAAATTTAAAAAAGCTAAACTGTTACAATTATTCAAAGGATACTCAGCATAGTATGGCTTTAAAAAATATTGAATTGATGCAAATGGAAGACTTAATTGAAAAATATTCGGGTTATCTGAAGATAGAGAAGAATGTATCTGATAATACATTTCGTAGTTACATGAGTGATCTCAGGCAGTTCTTAGATTTTTTAAAGACTCAAAAGCTTTATAACTCGGATAGTAAGGAGATAGACATAACAAAAATTGACCACATTATCATCAGGGCTTACTTAAAAGAGTTGTATATGAAGAATAAAAAGACCTCTATTGGCAGGAAGTTAGCTTCACTGAGGTCTTTCTTTAAATATTTGGTAAGAGAGGAAGGCCTTTCTATAAATCCGGTTGATATGGTTGCAACCCCCAAACAGGGCAAATTCATCCCTACTTTTTTACCTGTGGATGAAGTATTCAGATTGGTTGAAAAACCCACCAGTTCAACCATATTGGGACGCAGAGATCGGGCGATATTGGAGGTTTTGTACTCTTGTGGTATCCGGGTGAGCGAGTTGGTTGGTTTAAATATGGAATATATGGATTTCAATCTGGGTATTATTAAGGTGAGAGGGAAGGGGAAAAAAGAAAGGATTGTCCCTATTGGCAGAAAGGCAATAGAGGCATTGGATTCTTATCTGAAGGATTTAGGAGACTTGAGGAGAAAAGCGACTCATAATGGATTGGGAAGCCCGGTTTTCTTAAATTCCAGAGGCGGCAGATTGACTGCCAGGAGTGTTGCCAGAATCGTTAAAAAGTATATCTTACAATGTGGGATAGTAAGAGATATCAGTCCCCATTCGATCCGACATAGTTTCGCCACTCATCTTATGGATGCAGGGGCGGATCTGCGTTCAATACAGGAGCTTTTAGGCCATAAAAGCCTGGCAACGACTCAGAAATATACCCATATCAGTATAGATAAGTTAATGGAAGTTTATGATAAGGCACACCCAAGGAGTAGGGGCTAGGAACATAAGTATAAAAAGGATCAGAAATGTTTAAAGGGACAACGATATTATGTGTGAGACATAAGGGGAAGGTCGCAATCGGTGGTGATGGGCAGGTAACATTGAGCGATACCATTATGAAACACGGCGCAAAGAAGGTAAGAAGACTTTTCAATGGTAACGTTATTGCCGGATTTGCCGGGGCAACGGCCGATGCCTTTACCTTATTTGAAAAGTTTGAAGGGAAACTGGAGCAGTATCACGGTAACTTGACCAGGGCTTCTGTAGAGTTGGCCAAAGATTGGCGAACGGATAAGATGCTAAGAAGATTAGAAGCCTTACTTATTGTAGTTGACACTGAAAATACCTTTGTTATATCGGGCAATGGTGATGTTATTGAGCCGGATGATGAGGCGATTGCTTTGGGCTCAGGAGGGGCATATGCTTTAGCTTCTGCAAAGGCACTCGTTAAGTATTCAGATCTGGATGCAAGGGGTATAGTTGAAGAGTCAATGAAGATAGCAGCGGATATCTGTATATACACCAATAATAGAATTTCTATAGAGGAATTGTAAAAGAAGGATCAAATCAGTGATCTTGCATAGGGAGGATTAATGTCAGTATTTACACCAAGGGAGATTGTTTCCGAACTCGATAAGTATATTATCGGACAGAATAATGCAAAAAGGGCAGTGGCCATTGCCTTGAGAAACAGATGGAGAAGACAGCAGGTTTCTGAAGACTTAAGAGATGAAATCGCCCCGAAAAATATTATTATGATTGGTCCTACAGGGATTGGAAAGACAGAGATAGCCAGAAGACTGGCCAAGCTTGCCCAGTCGCCCTTTCTCAAGGTAGAGGCATCGAAGTTTACAGAAGTCGGATATGTGGGAAGAGATGTAGAATCTATGATTCGCGATCTGACAGAGCTGGCTGTAAGTATGGTTAAGAACGAAGAAAAAGAAAGGGTCGCTAAAAAGGCTGAAGAGATCGCTGAAGAAAGGATACTGGACCTCTTGCTTCCCGGGGATAAGGGGGATCAAGAAGACGACCAGGAAAAGCAGGAGGAAGATGGCGCAGGAGATATCATAAAAAGTGATCAAACCAAGACCAGGGAGAAATTAAGGAAACTATTGCGGAAGGGAAAACTGGATGAAAGGGAAGTGGACTTAGAGGTGAGCCAGAGGAACCTCCCTGTGATTGAGGTCTTTTCTGCATATGGTATGGAAGAGATGGATATAAACCTCAAGGATGTATTTAGTAACCTTTTCCCAACCCAGACAAAGAAGAGGAAAATAAAAATCCCTGAAGCATTGAAGATTATTTGCCAGGAAGAGGCGCAGAGATTAATTGATATGGAAAACGTTACCAAACTCGCCATTATGAGAGTAGAACAGTCGGGTATAATCTTTATCGATGAGATCGATAAGGTTGCGGGGAGAGAATCTTCCCATGGGCCGGATGTTTCCAGAGAAGGGGTTCAGAGGGATATTTTACCTATTGTGGAGGGGACTACTGTAACCACTAAGTATGGGATGGTAAAGACGGATCATATATTATTTCTATCAGCAGGAGCCTTCCATGTTTCAAAACCTTCAGATCTTATCCCGGAACTTCAGGGGAGGTTTCCTATTAGAGTTGAGCTGGATTCCCTTGGCAAAGAGGAATTTATAAGGATACTTACCGAACCCAAAAATGCCCTAATGAAACAGTATACCGCCCTTATGAAAACCGAAGATCTGGATATAACATTTGAAGACGAAGCGGTTGCTGAGATCGCTGAGATCGCTTCATTAGTCAACGATAGGACAGAGAATATCGGTGCGAGAAGATTACATACGATTATGGAAAAGCTATTGGATGAAATATCATTCGATGCTCCGGATTTAGACAAAAAAGATATCGTGATAAACGCTGATTATGTGAAGAGGAAATTGCTGGATTTCATTGAAGATGAAGACCTTAGCAGATACATCCTTTAATTTAGAGATATCCGGCAATCTATCTTTTTTTGTGGTAACTGCTCAGGTAGATAGACTACAGCCTAAACAACCTGGATAGTTACTTTTTGTGAGTATATATGGAAAAGTTGATAGACAAAGCAGAAGTATTGATAGAGGCCCTTCCTTATATCAAAAAGTTTTATAATAAGACCATCGTTGTTAAATACGGTGGTCATGCAATGATTGACGATAGTCTAAAGAAGAATTTTGCACTTGATATCATCCTTATGAAGTATGTTGGTTTTAATCCGGTAGTGGTACACGGAGGAGGCCCACAGATCGGTCAGACCCTTAAAAAGATGGGCAAATCATCAAAATTTGTAAATGGAATGAGGGTTACGGATGTTGAGACCATGGATATCGTTGAAATGGTTTTAGTAGGCAAGATAAACAAAGAGATTGTAGGGCTTATTAACTATTACGGTGGTCAGGCGGTTGGGTTAAGTGGCAAGGACGGTAAACTGATTAAAGCCCGGAAAATGGACATAAAAAAACCGGATGATAATGAAGCTGCCTTTGAGATTACGGATTTGGGGATGGTTGGGGAAGTAGAATCCATAAACCCGGCTATTATTGAAGTGCTGGACAGAAACAAGTTTATCCCTGTTATAGCGCCTATTGGGATAGGGAGCAAGGGAGAGACTTACAATATAAATGCTGACCTTGTAGTAGGGAAGATCGCTTCTGCCTTGAGGGCAGAAAAACTCATCATGCTTACAGATGTAGATGGCCTTTTGGACGAGAAGAAAGAGTTGATTTCAACTATAGATGCAAAGAAGGTTAGGGAATATATCAAGACCGGTGTGATCTCAGAGGGGATGATACCAAAAGTAAATTGTTGTCTTGAGGCATTGAACGAGGGTGTTGTTAAGACACATATTATAGACGGCAGAGTAAGGCATGCCCTTCTTCTTGAGGTTTTTACCGATGTTGGTGTAGGTACAGAGATTGTAATGTCTTATTGAGGAGGATTGAGATGGAACTTAAAGAGGCGATAAGAAAGAGACATAGTATTAGAGCATTTAAGCCTGATCCGGTTTCAAAGGAAGTATTGAGCAAGATAATGGATGATGCCATTTGGGCACCTTCCTGGGGGAATACCCAGCCATGGGAGTTTACAGTCGTTGAAGGTGACATGGTAAAGAAACTGGGAGAAGAGTTTTCAAGTAAGTATCATAATAATGTTCCTGACAACCCGGATATTGAGATGCCAGAGAATTGGCCTGATTTGCAGATGGGTCGATACAAAGATGTAGGAAGAGGACTTTTTAAAACCCTTTCTATAGGAAGAGAGGACAAGGATAAGCGGAATGAGCACTATGTAAATATGTTCAGATTTTTTGGTGCTCCAAATGTGATTTATATATACATCGATAAAGAACTCGGCATCTATTCCGTATTAGATGTCGGTATCGTTGTTCAAAATATTTGCTTACTCGCTCTTAATTACGGCCTTGGAACCTGCATCGAGGCTGCAGCAGTAAGATACCCCGATATATTAAGGGAACATCTGAATATTCCTGAATCCAAAAATATGGTTATCGGTATAGCCATTGGTTATCCAGACTGGGATAACCCTTACAATCAATACAGAAGCAACAGAGAGAGCGCAGATGCTCTTGTTAAATGGGTAGATTGATAACCCTTTTCGTAACAGTTTAGCTTTTTGAAAAGAGTCGCTTCGACGGCAATCAAATTTTGACGCATTCGTAAAAAGTCGGATTTGTCCTTATCTGTCATTCCTGCGAAAGCAGGAATCCAGTGATTTCAAGGACTTCTAGACTCCGGCTTTCGCCGGAGTGACGGAATTAAGACTTTTTACGAATTCATCAATTTTAATCCGTGTAAAACTCGCATCCAAGTAAGCGTAAACAAAGAACAGTATATCACCATTCAATTCAGTAGTTCCATTATGACCTATTTTAGATATAAAATGTGAGGCAATCCC